>JAIRSU010000033.1 GCA_031255285.1 Treponema sp.
TGGTTAAAATCAAATAATTTTTCCATATAAACAAGCTGCGGTCCCATAACCGCCGGATCATCATAACGATACGGCAGTCCTTTTTCTTTTCGTTCTTTCTGCGTCATGCTCTGTACCTCAATATTATATCAGTCAGTAGAAGTGTTTGCTGTTTATATCATAAACAATATATTTTTTCGCCCCCTTTGTCAAGGGCGTAGCACTCATCTTGTTTTATTGAGGTTTTACCGCATTGGTCGCTATAAATGACGGCGCATATTCCTTCAATAATCCTACATCATTACAATCTTCATATAGTTCCTTTAATAAAAAACCAGCCTTTAATTGTCCGCCAATCTGTTCTTCTATAGTATGACTGAATTGTACCCCGCCATCACTTTCTTCGAGCTTTCTCAACTGGTTTTTGTCCTTTAAGGGATTGTACGGCAATTTATTTACTATTTCAAGAGACTTTTCATTATCATCAAAGAGAAAATTGAACCCGTTGTCCATTCCGGCCAGTAATATTCCGCCTCTTTTTAATACTCTAAAACATTCATTCCATACATGATATACATCTTCTACATAACAATTTGAAACAGGGTGAAATATTATATCAAACACTTCATCGTTGAAAGGAAACGTCTTAGTCATATCGGCTTTTATTATTTCAATATGGTATCCTTCCCGTTCCGCTACCAGTCTTTCACTCGCAAGTTGTCTGTCAGAATAATCAAGTACCGTTACACAAGCCCCTAATGCCGCGAAAATCGGCATTTGCTGCCCGCCGCCGGAAGCTAATCCCAAAAGTTTCTTGTCTTTTAATTCAGGAAACCAATGTTTTGGAACGTATTTTGTCGAAGTTAATAAAACATTCCATTCGCCATGTGTTGCCTTGATATATTCTTCATGCGTGATAGGAATTCCCCATTCCCATCCTTCTTCTATCCAACGATCAATAGTTCGTGCGTTAATATCCGTATAATTTGTATCCATGTTCAAAATTGTACGCGGATTTATGAACCGATGTCAAGTGATTTTTAGCGTTTATGGCATTCCGCCCAACGTCCCGGCTATCTGCAATGATTTGGCGTCTCGAATAAACAAAACCGCTTGCATTATTTTATCATTCCGTCTTCATTGTTTTTCCCCTCTTGACGCTCTTGTGAAAAGAGATTACTCTACATTCTTATCAATACTTGAGGATGGTACTTTGTGATTTATAATCCTGAATACGAATGTATGGAGACGGCGGCGCGGAAGAAACTCCAGCTTGCGCGTCTCAAGAACTTGGCGGAAAAGCTCTACGAAGCGGTTCCGCTCTACCGGAAAAAGATGGACGAACTCGGCATTAAAGCGGCTGACGTTCATAGCCTTGCAGATGTTGAAAAACTCCCCTTTACCACAAAGGACGATATGCGGGACAATTTTCCCTACGGCTTCCTTGCGTGTCCCAAAGCAATGATCGAGGAGATTCATCTGTCTTCCGGCACGACCGGTATACCGGTCTTAGATGCCTACACCCGTGCTGATATAGAAATCTGGTGTGAAGCAATGGCGCGGACGCTTGCCGGTGGAGGTTGTACCAAGAACGATACGGTACAGAACTGCTATGGTTACGGATTGTTTACCGGCGGACCCGGCGTCCATTACGGAGCGCGTACCATTGGCGCTAACGTCCTGCCTATGTCTTCCGGCAATACGGAACGACAACTGACGGTGATGCAGGAGCTAGGCTCGACCATGCTCACCTGTACTCCCTCTTACGCGCTTTACATGGCTGAAGAGGCACGGGAACGCGGTGTGGATCTCCGTAAACTATCCATCCACAAGGGTTGTTTCGGCGCGGAACCGTGGAGCGAAAATATGCGGAAGGAAATCGAAGCTCATTACGGCATGAAAGCCTACGACATCTATGGCTTAACTGAAATCATCGGTCCGGGGATCGCGTTTGAATGCGAAGCTCAAGACGGTCTGCATATCAACGAAGACCTGTTTTATCCTGAAATCATCGACCCGGAAACCGGCAGACAAGTTCCTATGGGCGAAAAGGGAGAGCTCGTGTTTTCAACCATCACTAAAGAAGGTACGCCCCTGCTGCGGTACCGTACAAGAGACGTTACCTACTTTATGCCGGAACCCTGCTCCTGCGGGCGTACCACTATTCGTATGCATCGACTCTTCGGGCGCACAGACGATATGCTCATCATTCGAGGGGTCAATGTATTCCCCAGCCAGATCGAACACGCACTCATTGAAATTGAAGGCACAGAACCGCATTACTTGATTATTGTTGACCGTGGTCCGTCGTATTTAGACGAAGTAGAGTTGCAAGTCGAGGTAAGGCAAGAATTCTTCAGCGATGAGACGAAAAATCTGGAAAACTTGCGTAACCGCATCGAGAGCGTGATGAAGTCCAAATTGCAAATCAGCTTAAAGGTGAAGCTCGTGGAGCCGAAAACCCTTGAGCGTTCTATGGGTAAATCGAGACGGGTGATTGATAAACGGAAAATATAATGAAGCAAGGAGAAAATAATGGCTGAATTGAGACAAATTTCGGTATTTCTGGAAAATTTGGCGGGGCGATTGGGAGAAGTAACCCATGTGCTTGCAGAAGTAGACGTCAATATGCGGGCGATTAGCATCGCGGATACAGCTGATTTTGGCATTTTGCGATTGATTGTAGACGACACGGATAAGGCGGTTGTGGCTCTGAAAGCGGCCGGTTTTACTACCCGTCTTACTAACGTCGCCGCTGTAGAAATTACGGATAAACCGGGAAGTCTGGCGGAAGTGATGGAACTTTTCCAGCGCTCCAAGGTAAACATTGAGTATCTTTACGCATCGCTTGAGGGCAAAGTTGGGAAAGCCGCCGTCATATTCAAACTATCTGACCACGAAAAAGGACTTGAAATTATCAAGAAAAATGGACTGGTTACGATAGCCTCATTCTAAATATTTTGATGAACCTCTCCGTGCTTTTTGGGGCGGAGAGACTTCTCTTCATATTGTTTAACAAGTCGGTCCGCAGGGCGTGTATTTCCCATCGACGCCGCTTCATGCGCAGGTTCACGAAACACTCCAAACGGTTCTTCACAGCAGGTTTGCTTCTATCAGCCGTGCAGTGTTCACCGCAATACAACACGTTGCCGCTTGCTCCGCCGCGCTCGGCTCGCCCTCTATCCAGTATGCGCGCGTCTCTTTCTCCTTCATCGGTGTAAAAGGATAGCTGACCCTGCAAGTCTCTTTATCCACAGAATATCGAAATCCAAAATCAGGAGCAGGCGGCTTCGGCGGGTCCACCGTATAGGGATAGCCTACCCATGAGTACTTTCCTGATACTTCGCATAAAACTTCCCTAACTTGACCGCTGCGGTCTCTCCGTTAGACTTGACGTGTGGAGCCACCTTTCTACAGCTTAACCGCGTCAGGTATTCTCCGAGAGTAGTTGGGTATTCTCAAAGAGTAGTCCGGGTACGCTCGGAGCATATAAGACATGGTAAAGCAAGCCGGCAGGCAGGAAATAGCGATGGTTACGACGAAACAAGGAAGACCCAGCTGTTCTAAATCTTGAGTCGTTCCATGTGATGGTAGGCTTCGGCGCGTAGTTCTTTGACCGACTCGTCCTTTAAGTAGTCGTCAAAGGGCGTCATGCGGTCGATGAGCTTGCCGGAACCAGGAAGAATCTCTACGACCCGGGACGCTAGAGAATTGACGAACTCGTGGTCGTGTGAGTTAAACAGGACGACGCCTGTGAAGGCGCAGAGACCGTCGTTCAGCGCAGTGATAGCTTCAAGGTCAAGGTGATTAGTCGGCTCGTCCAGAATCAGCACGTTCGCGCCGGAAAGCATCATTTTGGCAAGCATACAGCGTACCTTTTCACCGCCGGAAAGTACGTTCACCGGCTTCAGCGCCTCATCTCCAGAGAAAAGCATACGCCCCAAAAAACTCCGTACATACGTCTCGTCTTGGTCAGGTGAAAACTGTTTGAGCCAGTCGGTGATTGAAAGGTCAGAATCAAAGAACGGAGAATTTTCCTTGGGGAAATATGAGACCGAAGTTGTCTGTCCCCAGTAATAACCCCCGGTATCTGCCTTCTGGACCTCCGCAATAATGTCGAAAAGCGCGGTTTTGGCATTGTGTTCCTGTCCCACAAAGGCGATTTTATCATATTTGTTGACGATAAGACTGAAATTGTCCAGAATCGGTTCTCCATCCATGGATCTAACGCTCAGTTTTTCTATGCGGAGAACATTATTACCAATGTCGCGCTCTGGTTTGAACCCGACAAAGGGAAACTTACGGCTCGTTACCGGCAGATTGTCAAGATCGAGCTTCTCCAATACCTTTTTTCTGCTGGTCGCCTGCCTGCTTTTCGCGGCGTTTGATGCGAAACGGGCGATGAATTCTTTCAATTCACGGGCTTTTTCCTCGTTTTTCTTCTGTTGTTCCCGCGCCTGTTTTTGTAGAATGCGGCTCATCTGGAACCAGAAGTCGTAGTTGCCTGCATAAAGGGTGATTCTGCCAAAGTCTATGTCCGCGATGTGTGTACAAACGCTGTTGAGAAAGTGACGGTCATGGCTCACTACGATGACGGTGTTGGGAAAGTCAATCAGAAAATCTTCGAGCCAAGAGATGGATTCCAAATCGAGTCCATTTGTTGGTTCATCAAGCAGGAGGATATCCGGACTGCCGAAAAGCGCCTGGGCAAGCAGGACGCGCACTTTCTTTGTCTCGTCAATGTCGTACATCATCTTGGAATGATCTGTTTCGTCCAGTCCCAGTCCGGAAAGCAGTCTGCTTGCCTCGGATTCAGCTTCATATCCGCCGAGTTCCCCGAATTCGGTTTCTAGTTCAGCGGAACGTATGCCGTCCGCATCTGAAAAGTCTTCTTTCGCATATATAGCATCCCGTTCCCGCGCTACCGCATAGAGTCTGGGATAACCCATAATCACCGTATCAATCACCGAATGCCGCTCGAAGGCAAAGTGGTCCTGACGAAGAACCGCGACCCTTTCTCCCGTGCTTATCGTTATTTCGCCTTTATCATATTCTATTTCACCAGACAATATCTTCAGAAAAGTTGATTTCCCGGCGCCATTTGCCCCGATGACTCCGTAGCAGTTGCCGGGGGTGAACTTCAAATTCACGTCTTTGAAAAGTGTGCGCTCGCCATAGCTCAAGCGCATATCTGTAATTGTTATCATGCTTTAATCATAGCATAAACGAGCGTGCATTGACAAGCGTATGGATAGCGCATTGAGAGGAAAGAAGTAATTTGAAAAAGCCTAACGATTTTACGTGTTTTTTACATACACATCAATTGTATTACACAATATATGGTTATTATAAAACTCAATTCCAAATTACAACCACCCATTGGGTGCGTTTGGGATTATATCCAATAGAACGAGGAGTTTATATGAGAAGGACAATAAAGATGAAGACTGCACTAGCCGCTATTCTTTTGCTACTGACAGTGGGGACCGCCTCTGCCAACGGCGCTGGAGAGTCCGCCGACTTCGATTCACGCAAGCATATCAGTGTGATATCCCGTGAAGACGGGTCTGGAACACGAGGAGCGTTTATCGAATTATTTGAAATTGAAGTCAGAGGCGCGGACGGCAGCCGCAGAGATATGACGACGCAAGAAGCCGTCATATCTAAACAAACCGATGTGATGATGATGAATATCGCCGGGGATAAGTATGCCATCGGGTACATCTCGCTTGGCTCGCTTAACGGGACGGTTAAGGCTGTCGCCATAGACGGAGCAGCCGCAAGTACGGCAAATGTTAAGAACGGTACGTATACAATTTCAAGACCGTTTTATATCGCTACAAAAGGAAAACCTGCGCCGCCGGCGCGAGACTTTATTGACTTTATTCTCTCTGCGGATGGGCAGTCTGTTATTGCGAAAAGCTATACTCCGGTGAATATTGCTCCGCCTGCTTATGCAGGAGGTAAACTTTCGGGCAAGATTGTCATCGCGGGATCGTCTTCGGTAACGCCGGTTATGGAGAAACTGAAAGAGTCTTATCTTGCACTGAACCCGTCTGTAGTTATTGAAATACAACAAAGCGATTCTTCTGCGGGTATGACCGCGGCTATGAACAGTACCTGCGACATCGGTATGTCGAGCCGGGACCTGAAGGATAGCGAACTGTTGCAGCTTACTCCGGTGAAAATCGCCAGCGACGGCATTGCGGTTATTGTGAATAAAGGAAACCCCGTGGTAAACCTTATGAAAGATGAGGTAAAAGCCATCTTTACCGGACAAACAACCCAATGGAGTCAGGTAATTAAATGAGAAATCGTCAGGAGAAGTTTATGAACGCGGTATTCTTCTTCTCGGCCGCGGCGTCCATACTTGCACTTGCGCTAATCTGTCTCTTTCTGCTTGCAAACGGTCTTCCCGCAATCGGAAAGATAGGTCCCATCGCTTTTCTCATGGGAAAGGAATGGCGCCCGTCTGATATACCGCCGTCTTTCGGTATACTGCCGATGATAGCCGGCAGTTTATGCGTAACCGCAGGCGCTATTGTTATCGGCGTTCCCATAGGCATTTTAACTGCGGTATTTCTTGCGCGGGTCTGCCCCAGAGTGTTCTATCGTGTTGTAAAACCCGCAGTAGATTTGCTGGCGGGTGTTCCTTCGGTGGTCTATGGTTTTTTCGGCATGGCGGCGATTGTTCCGTTTACGGGAAACAGTATTTTATCCGCGTGCATACTGCTCGGCGTCATGATTTTGCCGACGGTTATCGTTATTTCCGAGAGCGCGATCCGAGCTGTTCCAGACCAGTACTACGAAGGAGCACGGGCATTAGGAGCGGGCCGCTATCGTGCGGTCTTCGCTGTCGAGCTACCCGCTGCAAAATCTGGCATCCTCGCGGCCGTGGTATTGAGCGTTGGGCGCGCCGTTGGTGAAACCATGGCGGTCATCATGGTCGCAGGTAATCAGGCGCGTATGCCTGTGTCTCTGCTAAAAGGAGCGCGTACCTTAACGGCCAATATCGTTATTGAGATGGGTTATGCGGCGGAATTACACCGTGAAGCGCTAATCGCCACAGGCGTAGTGCTGTTCGTATTTATCTTGCTGATAAATCTGAGTTTCTCTGCATTAACCGGAAGAAGAAAATAATTTCTTGATGAGCGCCTCAATCGCGACATCTATCGTCCATAGCTTCGCTTATGCACCTGTAGGTGCTAAGTCTTGTTCGTCTGTGATAACGAGGGAATAAAATAGGCGAAGCCTGAAGGAGTGTTTATCGTTGAAAAAGGAGAAAAAATCTGAAACATTGTTGCGTACTACAACATGGGCGTCCGCGGGCATAACCGGGGGTGTATTGCTGTACCTCATCGGTTTTATATTGGTTAAAGGAATTCCTTATGTTAAACCATCGCTATTTGCTTTTACGTATACGAGCGAAAATGTGTCCTTGACGCCCGCTCTCATTTCTACTGTTATCATAACCATACTGTCACTGGCAATCGCGGTACCGCTGGGTGTTTTCGCGGCGATTTGGCTCACGGAATATGCGCCGCGGGGAAGTAAGATGGTCGCTGTTATCCGCGTAACAGCTGAAACGCTGGCTGGGATTCCCTCTATCGTATACGGACTCTTCGGACTATTGTTTTTTGTTACTTTTCTTGGCTGGGGGTTTTCTGTGCTTGCAGGCGCATTTACCCTATCGGTTATGATACTGCCGCTTATATTGCGGTCTACCGAGGAGGCGCTTCAGTCTGTACCAGATGCGTGGAGAGAAGGAGCCTTCGGTCTTGGCGCAGGGCGGCTTAGGACGGTTTTTCGGATGGTACTGCCTGCGGCTGCGCCAGGGATATCCGCGGGCGTTATTCTTGCGATCGGGCGTATTGTAGGGGAAACGGCCGCGTTGATATACACAGCCGGTACCGTAGCGCATATTCCTGAAAGTCCCCTGCGGTCCGCCAGAACATTGTCTGTTCATCTGTATGCGCTATCCAGCGAAGGACTCCATACGGGTGAAGGATACGCGACTGCTGTAGTACTACTGCTTATCGTCATACTGATAAACACGGCGTCCGTAACAATAGCAAAACGCCTGGGTACTCGTCAGTGAGACGAATAGCAGAGTCAACATTGGAGCAAAAGAGTGAACTGTTTTGAAATTAACGATTTGAATATATATTACGGTACTTTTCAGGCGCTTAAGGGAATCACCATGAATATCGAAGCTAACAAGATAACGGCGTTTATCGGTCCTTCCGGGTGTGGAAAAAGCACGCTCATCAAAACACTCAACCGCATGAACGATGTTGCGGAAGGTTGTGTAGTTTCAGGCAGTGTGCGGTTTTTCGGCAGCGATATTTATACATATCCTGACGTCAGCCAGCTGCGTAAACGAATCGGTATGGTGTTTCAAAAACCGAATCCTTTTCCCATGAACGTTTACGACAACATAGCCTTTGGTCCGCGGACGCATGGTGTGAAGTCGCGGTACGATTTGGACGGCATAGTTGAACGCGCTCTCAGGGATGCCGCTATCTGGGATGAGGTGAAAGACAGGATGAGAAAATCCGCGTTGAGTTTGTCCGGCGGTCAGCAACAACGCCTCTGCATAGCACGCGCTCTGGCAGTTTCTCCTGAAGCGCTGTTATTGGACGAGCCGACGAGCGCACTTGATCCAATCTCCATCGGAAAAATTGAAGAGCTATTACTGACATTGCGGGAAAAGTATAGTATCGTTATTGTAACACACAATATGCAACAGGCGGCACGGATCAGCGGCAGTACAGCATTTTTTCTGCTGGGCGAAGTCATCGAACAAGGTGAAACCGCAAGGTTATTCGCAATGCCTTCAGATAAACGTACTGAAGACTATATTACAGGGAGATTTGGATAATGCGAGGACGTTTTGACGAACAGCTTTCAGAGCTGAACAATACATTGATTGAAATGGGCGCCTTGATAGAGAACGCCATTTTCAAGGCTACAAATGCTTTGATGATGCAGGACGCAGAAGAGGCGCGGACGGTTATTGAGAACGATACGGTTATCAATGCAATTGAGCGGGAGATAGAATCTAAATGTCTAAAGTTGATACTCATGCAGCAGCCAGTAGCACGAGACTTGGGACAAGTTTCCGCGGCGCTGAAAATGATTACTGATATGGAACGCATCGGGGACCATGCCGCAGATATTTCGGATTTGTGCGTGTATCTTTCCAATCAAGATTATATCATAAAACTGGAGCATATCTCGCAGATGGCGGAAGCCGCGAGTAAAATGGTAACGGAAAGTATAGATGCGTTTGTAAGGAAAAATCTGGAATTGGCGCAGGCGGTCATTGTCCGCGATGATACGGTTGACGCCCTTTTTGCAATCGTGAAAAAAGATTTGATAGGCTTGATTCATGAGAATGCGGAGTATGGGGAACAAGCTTTTGACCTGCTGCAAATAGCGAAATATTATGAGCGTATCGGAGATCATGCGGTCAATATCGCTGAATGGGTGATTTTTTCTATAACAGGTAAACACAAGGACAAACAAGTTTTGTAATTTTCCCAAAAGGAGAAAAGATTGTACAAAATATTTGTGGTAGAAGATGATGATAATATTCGCGAGTTGCTGGTGTACGCCTTAACCCAGTCTAGATTTGATGCTTCTGGCTACGCGGACGGTGCGCTTTTTTACACGGCGCTTGATGCCGTGAAGCCGACTCTGGTACTGTTAGACATCATGCTCCCCGGTGAAGATGGGATTTCACTACTCATGAAGATGAAGGCGGGTGAAAAAACAAAGCGAATTCCTGTCATTATGCTCACGGCACGGGGTGCGGAATATGATCGTGTCAAGGGACTCGATTTAGGCGCGGACGACTACATCACCAAGCCCTTCTCCATAATAGAAGTTATCGCCCGAATTCGGGCGGTTTTACGAAGGACGCTTCCGAAAACGGATGCTCGCTCCGAGCTTGCCATCGGTGGTATTGTTCTCTCTCCAGACAAGCGCAATGTCTTTGTCAACGGTGTGGAAATAACCATAACCTACAAGGAATTTGAATTACTGCATTACCTCATGCGTAAAAAAAGTGTCGTTTTGACCCGTGAAGTCATACTTAATCGTGTCTGGGGAGGCGGCTATTTAGGTGATAGCAGGACCGTTGATATGCACATTAAGTCGCTTCGGCAAAAACTGGGAGAAGCGGGCGGTATCATTAAGACTGTACGCAATGTGGGATATAAAATAGAGGAATAAGTATGAGAAAACGTATATATATGAGTATGGTACTGCTCGCTATCACAAGCCTAACGCTCATATCGGGCGCATTGTGCTTTATCTTTTATTATCAATTTTCATCCTACCTGCAATCTGATGTGAAGAAACGCGGGTATATGCTCAAGGCTATTCTTACCGACTCAAGTGTGTTTAATACAAATCAGTTTGATATAAATAGTATCACATCAAATAGGATATTTTCCACAGCGATAGAAGATATGCGTGTCTCGATCATCAGCCAAGAAGGGACAGTGTTATACGATAACACTGTTTCGGCGACGAGTCTCGAAAATCATGCAGAGAGGGAAGAAATCCGCGCGGCGCGGAATTCAGGGTTTGGTGAAAGCCGCCGCTTTTCCGATACCTTGAGGCGGGAAACGTACTACTACGCGGTGGAATTGCCGAATGCCTGTATTGTGCGTGTAGCTAGAACCATTGACAGTTTCTTGGCGTTATTCGGGCGGGTGTTACCCGCAGTCCTCGGGGCATTGATATGCGCCGTCATCATCTGTTATATCGCTGCCGACAATCTTACCAACCGCATTGTCAGACCCTTTAATAACGCACGCCTTGACGGTGAAATTACCGTTCCCTACGATGAACTTACCCCCTTTGTACGCGCCATTGAGAAGCAACGGAAACAGATAGCTGACCAAATGAGGGCTTTACAGGAACGAGCGGACTCCATAAACGCCGTCATGGAAAACATGAGCGAGGGGGCGGCGTTGCTCGACCGCCGCGGGACCATACTCTCTGCGAATAAGAGCGTTTTGCAGATATTCGGCGCTGATACACCGATGGAAGGGAAGAATATCTTGGAACTTCTGCGTGATATTACGCTTCTGGAATATACACGCGGCGCACTGGCGGGCAGCCGCGGTGAAACGGATATGGAAAGAGCAGGAAGGGATTACCGCGTATATTTTAGTCCCGTTACGGATATCGGAGCGGTCCTACTTTTCCTTGACACGACTGAAAAAATGAAAGCGGAAAGATTGCGCCGCGAGTTCTCAGCCAATGTTTCTCACGAGTTGAAAACCCCGCTTACAAGTATATCCGGTTACGCGGAAATGTTGGACAGCGGCATGGTTCAAGAGGGGGACAAAGCTGCGTTCATTCGTAAAATCAGGGACGAGTCATGGCGCTTAATAACACTGGTTGAAGATATAATGTTACTGTCTCGTCTAGACGAAGGAGAAAGCGGCGAAGCGTTTACCGATGTGAACCTTGTTGCCTCTGCACAAGAGAGTGTGGAAAGGCTTACACAAAAAGCCGCGGAATTGGGTGTTTCCATAACCATAAGCTGTGTTGGGAACGGCGATCCAGACCATGTAACGATAAGAGCGAGCCGTTCTATGATTGCGGAGCTATTCTTTAATCTTATTAGTAATGCGATAAAATACAACAAACCCCGTGGTACAGTAACAGTTGAAGTCGCGCAAAACAACGGTTTGATTACCGCGTCCATATCAGACACAGGCATCGGAATTCCTAAAGAAGTACAAAGCAGAGTATTTGAACGGTTTTACAGGGTAGATAAATCACATTCCAAGAAAACAGGCGGCACAGGTCTTGGTCTCGCCATTGTCAAGCATATAGCCGCCGTTCATAATGCAGAAATCACACTGGATAGCAGCGAGGGCGAGGGAACAAAAATAACGGTTTGTTTTAAGGGCGTCTAGTCCACTCTGGACGTAGACGGAGTTGGAATAGAAATCAGCAGCCAAATAAACCCGCGTCTGTAAATTGAGCATCGGTTCCCGCGATGGAAACCGCTCGTTTTACCGACGGGGCGTTTTGTTTTCGGGGATTTCCCGCCCAAAGTTTCAGATTTAGGCGGGGGCGTCAACAACAGTATCTGAATCTTACTCCAGCCCTTCTAGGAGTTTCTCGAACTGATAGCCTGATTTTCCCTCTGCGATGCGTAGTTTCTTCACAGCTTGGACGATTGCCTTGACGCGCTTTTCCCACTTTGGCGGTTTTAAGGACTTCCCGAAAGCCTGTCTCACGGATTTTCCGCCCACAGCAGATTTCGGCTTAAAAGCCGCGTCACTTTCGAGGGACAGGAACAGCGGCGCATAACTCGCAGCGACGTCAAACGCCTCCTTGTTAAACCATACGACGCCATTGAAGACATTGACGCCCAAGATATGGCGGAAGTCGTCTCTGTGATAATTTTCCGTGAAGATTTGCATCAAACTGTTTGGCATCGAGTCGCCAGCTGTCCGGGCAAGCACAGCTTCCATCAGCACGACGATGCGGTGCACGTCGCCGTTGACGCCCTCTTTAACAAAAGCGTCTCGCATTTTGCGGTTAAGCTGCCAATGTTCGATGAGCTCCGCCGCGTCGGCGCCGGAGCCGCCAATCAAAAGCGTACGGAGCAAAGAGAAGACCCCATACCCCAAGACAAACGGCAAATTCTCCACAGTTACTATATCTTGCGGCAACTTAAACAACCGCCGCATATATCCCGCAAATTCTTCCCATATGGTAAACGGCGCTGGCATCTTATGCGGGTAATACGATGCGGTCTTAAACGGTTCATAACGCCCGTCAGCGCCAACCAGATAACGCTTCGCCTGAATTATGAAGCTTAAGACAGGCTCTTCCAGTGAATCGATATACTGGTCTGCGATTTCCGCGGCGGCTTCTGCGGTTATGGCTGATTTACTCCGCGAGAATGCATCTGTCAGGTTCTCTAGGCGTTCACCAGAGAGTATTGCCGCAAACGGCTTGTAGAGTTCCGCAAGGAATATATCTTGAAATACAGCTTCGAGGTCGCGTACACCGCTGCCGTTCAATTCGTTGCATATACGCGACCATCTGCCGTCCGCATCATGAACCGCGTGTATGTCCAGGTAAACCTGCGCCTCGTAGCCCTTCAGCATAACAAAGAAACCCCGCTCACAGAGCTCTGTGATAGAACGCACAAACCATAACCTTGAACGCTGTTCGTAGAACAGCGCGAAGTCGCCGTCCAGGGACAGCGCTTGACTCAACGTGTCTCGTTTGGTTCCGCCGTCCTTGAGCGGGATATTCGCACAGCTTCTATGTATCCAGCCTGACGCTTCGTAATAGGAATTATTGTAAAACACAAGCGAGCGCTCATCGCCGAAACGATTTGAATAGGCGAACACGTTTTCGTTCACCGCGCCTCCATTCGCGTAAAGGTCGAACAGACAGAAGTTCTCACTGTCGGAGAAGAGCATACGCCGCTTCATGAGGGGGAAGATTTCACGCTCATGTCGGTCCACGAGCCACTGGTCCTGCTTTTCATCGCGGTAAGAACGGCGGTATTCCATGCCGTATTTTTCCTCGAAGCCCTCGATTTGCCCATGCCCGAACATCGGCAGACCCGGCATCGTAACCATCAACGTGCATATCCCGAAGTACTTGTCGCCCTTGCCGAATTGCGCCACCGCGGTCTCTTCGTCAGGATTATTCATGAAGTTGACAAATCGTTTCAGTACCTCTGGGTCAAACTCAAGCGTGTTCTTGATTGAGGCGCGGTATTTTTCGTTCTCCTCCTTTTTGAGCATATTCATGAAAGCGGAATTATAGACCCGGTGCATCCCAAGCGTGCGTACAAAGTAGCCTTCCATCATCCAGAAGGCTTCAGCGAGAAGCAGGGTATTCGGCGCCTCAACCGCGCAACGGTCAACCACTTCACGCCAGAACTCATTGGGGATTCTGCGGTCGAATTCTTCATTGGTCATGGAACCATATGCCGCACGCGAGGCAATATCACCGCCGCGCCCGGGTTCCGGGTACCAGAGCCGTTGAATATGCCGCTTTGCCAAAGTCATTGCCGCATCAAACCGTACAATGGGGAACTGTTGGCATACTTTGACGACAGTGCGTATTACAGCTTCGCGGGCTTCGGGATTCAAGAAGTCAATCTGCGCAGTATCATTCCACGGCATAGAGGTGCCGTCATTGCCGTGGTAGATATAGCGTACCCGTCCGGTACGATTGTCAATATGTCTAAACACGACAGCCGCATCGCTTCGGGTAAAGTAATGCTCTTCGATTTGGACCGTTATGTCTTCCTGCCCCGAAAGATTGCCGCAGTTATAGCTATAAGACGGGAAAGGCGGATAGTCTAATTGCAGGAAACGTTCTGGATGTTCCATGACCCAGCGAGAATCAATGCCTGTATGATTCGGCACCATATCCGCGCCAAGCCTGAGCCCGCGCTGATAGCATCGGTCGCGAAGGTTTCCCAGCGCCTCCCATCCGCCGAGTTCACCCGCAATGTCGTAGTCATGGAGACTATAGGCGCTGGCGGCCGCATCAGGGTTGCCGGTCCACTGTTTGATGGTTTTACTGGCGTTACTCCGTTCCCACAAGCCGATAAGCCATAACCCCGTGAAGCCGCGCCGCGCAAGCTCGTCGAGTTCTTCATTAGGAATCTGGTCAAGGCGGGCGATTTCACGGTTATACTTCTTTGAGAGCTGGTAAAGCCACACAAGGGTTGACTTTGCCATAAGCACCGTACGGGGCATCCAGTCCTGGTCCTGACTGAACTTTTCGTATTCATTATCACGGCGTCCGAAAGATATGACCTCGGTAGGACCGGGCGCCCCGCCCCAGGACGGTTTTTCCTCTTCTTTTATAACATCCATACCTATCAAAAGCCGCCGCATAAGCTTCTGGAGAAGCAGTCCCCAGTGTCGGCGCATGAATTCGAGCTGTCCGCTTAAAGAATGGGGAGACGCCAGGGCCGGCGCGCGCAGTAAGTCCCACAAGTTCAGTCCGTCAGAACCAAAGACCGGCAAGGCTTTCAGGTGCTTTTCTAATTCTTCAACCGCGCTGTCATAGACAGACTTAGTTTCTATAGACAAGGGCTTGTCGTCAAACATGAACAGAAAAGGCTCAAATGCAGGATTGATATTGGCAAGCGCCAACAGGAGAATCTCTTCGAGCGACATAACAGAATGACTAACGCCTGCTTCAGCGGCTTGCAGGTACTTTTCAACATCGGTTTCTTTGGTATACACCTTTTTCGGGGGGAAACGCTTGCAGAACTTACGCAACAACTCGCTGGTCCGCTCTTCTCCCAGAGCCGCGTTGAGACGCGCAAGCGCGGTCTCGAATATATCAGGCTGAACCTGTTCACGGTAGAGTTTTACCATATAGTGCAGAGCTTCGTCGATGAATCCCATTGCGTTAAGCTGTCCGGCTCTGATTTTGTACCCTTTTTCATTCAGCTTTTGGGCAAGCGCGCGCACTTGCGGGAAATCCGCGCACACCACATTCCCGGTGAGGGAAAACAATCCGCTCTCAAGCGCGCATTCATTCCGTATTTCGTTGCAAATGTGGAATTCCATGGTTGGGTCCCGCGTTTGCCGTGCCGCGCCTATGCTTTCAAAGGCGGACATGATGATCCTTAGTTTCATATAAACTTCCTTTTTGTGTATTTATTATACTCGTTGACCGTAACACTGCATCTTTTCATTGATAATAAATACAGTATATAAAAAATAGACTTTCTATCAAGTCTCTTTTGGGTGCGCATTCTCACCGCGCCGCCGCGTTTAGTAACGCGACACGATGTAACCCAGTAACGCGACGCGATGTAACCCAGTAACGCGACACGATGTAACCCAGTAACGCGACGCGATGTAACCCAGTAACGCGACGCGATGTAACCCAGTAACGCGACGCGATGTAACCCAGTAACGCGACGCGTTTCGGTTCTCTAATCTTTTTTACTCTGCTTCACTTCCGACAGTTCTCTGACCGCACGGATGAGTTCCTTGTCTTTGGCGAGTTCCGCGATAGACGCGGGCAGGCGGTATGTCCAATTGAACTCGCTGACGGAACCAGGAACATTAACTCTTTCGGATTTTGGGTCAGGCGCGTAGTACCGCTGTGAGAGGTGAAGGAGGTCTTGTATTTGGAATACGCGAAACACGGACGCTGCGCCAGCGGCTTTTTTCAGGACCGCCTTCGCTGTTCCGGGGTTATAAACAGGCGGCAGAGCCGGCTGTCCCAGAAAGGCGCTGAACACGTCTTGTTCTACTTCGCGGTCCCACCATTCGCGCGCGGTGGAGCTGTCGTGAACCGCAATCGTACATACGCTCAATTCTGGATAATCTTCCAATGGGATGAACGGCGAGCCTTCCTCGTCCCATTCACGCGCCCACCGTACCACACGAAGCCCTAAAATCTTGAGTTTATCAAGCGTTCTGGGCACACAACCCGGGACTTCGCCCAAATCTTCGGCGCACGGGAGCATAGAGGCTGATCCTTTCAGCATGGTGAGGAGTTTCTTCCCATGAGTTTCCCACATCTTTTCAGACGCTTCTTTCTGCTTCTCGATGAGGGCTTCCAGCTTGTCTCTCTGTTCGGTGGAAAGGCTGTTATAAGCCCGGGTGTCGCGGTAGAACCAAATCGGCGAATACTTGTCCTTCTCATATTCTTGTAATGTGCGGTTTCTCCACGCCCAAATCAAGTAATCCCGCACAAACGGATGCAGGTCTTTGTCCACGACGTCCTTTTCGCCTTTGATATCGTCATTGAACCACCAAAGCTCTTCGTTGTTGATGCGTCTCAGGCAGGTCATAAAGGCTTTTTCTGCGGCTTGACGGATGGCTTCATAATCATTGCCGCCGTCCGCGCTTTTTATACCTTCAAGGGAACGCCACACCTCGCTGGTGGGGATGTGCGGATAAGAGAGCCAGTAAATTTGCTCGGCGTCAAAGCCCAGCAGTTCCAAATCTTTACGCAGAATCGGTTTAGAGGGGATAAACCTGCCCATGAGCGAGGAGGAAGATAAATCTTTTTGAGAGGAAGCCCAGATGCGGAAAAAGCCCAAGACGTGGTCAATTCGGTACGCCTTGTAGTATTTTTCCGCAGTTTTAAGGCGATTCTTCCACCATTCATAGTCGTTTTTCGCCAGGTTCTGCCAGTTGTAGATGGGGAAACCCCAGTTTTGCCCAGTGGGGCTGTACATATCGGGCGGCGCTCCCGCGGACAAGTTCGTATAGAAATATTCAGGATACGCCCATACGTCGCATGAGTCGCTGTTTATCAAGATGGGAAGGTCGCCTTCAAGGATAATCCCCGCGTCCGCGACTGCTTTCGCGGCTTTGGCGAACTGCGCGTCAAGCGCTTCTTGTAGCCATACCCAGAAGACGTGGTCCCCGCGGAGACTTTCGTCCTCCCAAAACGACTCTATCTGTTCCCTGGCAACCTTTTGGTATTTTGGCTCCCATTCCTTCCAGCTTTTCTGTTCATTCACGTCTTTCAGACGTCTGAACACCGCATAAGGCTTGACCCAGGGGTTCTCTTCTATCCATTTCGCAAGTTCGCCGAACTTCGCACTCTTGATAATGTCCTTCTCATTGGCAATATAGATTTCTTTGAGCAAGCCGAGCTTTATACGGAGTATCTGTTGATGCGGGAAACGGGGTTCTTTTTCAAACCTTTCGAGCGCGTCTTTGATTTTCCGTGAAAAAGACGCGGCGCACGCTATATCTCCGATTCTCACATAAAGGGGATGCAAGGCAAACGCCGAAAGCGCGCTGTATGGTGAACTCTCGAATCCTGTATCATTCACAGGTAACAACTGGATAAGACCAACACCCATATCCTTTACCATGGACGCGAATTCGGCGATATCAGGGAACTCCCCCACACCCAAGCTCTTTTCACCACGGAGCGCCCCGACCGGAACAACAACACCTATTCTTCTATCCATAAAATAGCCTCCTCGTTCTCTTCTGGAGAACTTTTCTCATTATACCATGAAGGAGCAGAAAAGCAAATGCTTTTTTGCAGTATTTTTCATTGTAAGAAAGTACGGTAAAGCCTGTCTGATAATACCGTAGAACAACAGGACAGAAAGGCAGTCAGGATTTCTTGATGAATAGAGGAACACTTCAAACAGGGAATAAGGGAGGCTTGGTAAATCGTAACTGGAGTTATAGAAGATTTTATTATCCATTGAAGACCAAAACGTTTGGCAGGACGCTTGTTATCATATTGGAGGTATTACGTGCGGGAGGACGTGTACGCAAAGCAATAATGCCACCAGCCGGGGACAGCGACACCCCTTTCAGACAACACTCATTGAGAAGTCGTTGTCTGCGGTGCCAGACACTTTTGCTTATAGAGAACGCCCCATGTGAAGTCGTAGAACAGGCTATGCCTGCGAAGCCTGCTTGCCTTTAAGCTCGTGCATGGTCCACATGGGGCGGTTATAAGGCGCCTAATCTAGTTGCGGCGGGGTCCAAATAGAGGAGATTTCGGCGTAGTCGTTTGAGTCTCTCCTATACACACGGTTAAGGATAGCGTGTCTGTTGCTGTATTCATGCTCATAGTGATCTCCTACAAGCTCAACTACATTCGCCGCCACGCCGCTTGCGCTAAAGGTTCCGTCCTTTACCGTTACGTTATAGTACTTCGCGCCTACATGTTGCGGGGAGCCTGCTAAAAAGTCATACGTAGAACCGCCCCAGAGCGCCGTGCCGAGCTTGCCAGAGCCTTGTAAGGTAAATTCAACGTTGATAATAGCGACTTGGTCATAGAAATCGCCCGCACCCGCGTTCCGTCCAAAGTAAGTGGTCATGCTGTCCTGAATCGTTACCTTTGAGTTGAACAGTACATACCCTTTAGGAATAGAAGTCGCGGTTTTGGTCGCGGTTCGCGCCACGAAGAGGATTGCGTCCTTGCTGTTCGTCTTATTCACATCATTCACGCTGACGAGTTGGCACTCTTCCACAAGACATACGTCTGCAGTTCCCCAAATGTAGTCTGTGTCCCCTTCAATGTAACACTTGTAGAACCAATTCCTGCCTGTGGTCTGAATCGTGTCTTGATGGGAAAGGAAGGAACAATTGTACGCCGTAAGAGTTCTGCCCGTCCCGTTGGCGAAGTAGATAGCTTCAGCTTGACCTGGGTCATAACTGCTCGTACGTGTGCTCGTGTTCTTCAGGGTGAGGTTCTTCAAGACCAAGTTCGCACCTGAAAAGTAAAATGAAGCCCGCGCATGAGTGCCTGTATTCATCTTGTCGCTGTTTGTCCACTGGATAACCACGTCGCTTCCATATGCTCCGCTTCCCGTCCCGTTGATGGTAACGTCCGCAGAACCGACGTAATGAACGAGTTCCGTATAGGTTCCGGGCGCAACGTCTATAGTGAAACTCCCGCTTTGCGAGGCTATAGCTTTCAATGCGCCGTAGACCGTGCGGAAATCTGCGGTCGAGGCTTGCGCTCCGTCTACCGTAATCTTCGTTCCCGCCCTTATCTCAGGCGCGGCTCTCGTGGTAAACGACCATGCGGCCGCGTCTTTGTTGTCGCTCAAACCAACGAAAGGCTTGCCGTTCAAGACGCCCTCTATAGCCTGGTCTGGAATCGCGATGTAGTACTCTTTGGAATAGTCCAAAGCATCGAAGTGAGGCGTCCAATAGACGCTATTCCCGTCAACCCGCGCCAGCTGAGAGCCTACGTTGAGATTGTTGTTGCTTGAGCCCAAGGTTACCTGTTTTTCATCTTTGAACAAGATAACGTCTACCAGCTCGCCGGTTGCCTTGTCATAAATGCAGATAGACCCGCCTTCGAGTAATTGCGGACGCGCGTCAAAGGTAAGCATAAACTCGCCGTCTGCGTATGCGGCTACTGCACCCACGACAGGATACACGGCGGTCAGCGCACCGTAGTCATCAGCCTCCGGGAAGTTCGTTACCGTTACGGAAAAAACGGTCGTGAGGTAGGGGGCGGACGCATTAGTAATGAGTACATTGGTCACGCCAACCTTCAGAGCCGTAAACGTAATGGTTCCTCCGAAAGCACGGTCAATCCGTACCACCGTTGGGTCTTCAGAGACCGCGGAAACCGCCGAGGTCCCGCCGCCTGCGATCGTAGCCGTGTAAGCCATGGTTCCTTCTCCATTCAAAGAAACACGAACCGCCGCGGACTCGACCGAAAGAGACGGCAGTGCGGATTGAGGCTCCAGTGCGTTGATGTTGAAAGTTGTTTCGTTATAAACGACCTGTATCTCTGACCATTCCATATTCTGCACGCCTGTACCGCCGATGGCCGCGTAAACCACGTCGGTTTCTGCGTGTCCCTGCGTAACCCCCGTGTTGGTCTTTTGATTGAGCAGGGTGACTCCGTCTTCCGCAAAGATGTAGTGGTTGACGATACCATTAACGAGTTCCGACTTGAACACGTACGTTCTGCCCGCCTCCCAACCGGACGCGCCGTTTTGCCAGCTTTCCAGTCCTTGTCCACCCAGCCCGCCTGTGGTACCGACATTCTTGACGTTCTGCGCGGTATTCAGCATATACCCTTTGCGGTTCGAGCCGTTGACGCTGATAAAGCCTGTTCCGTTATGCCCGGACGTGCTAATGGGTTTCACCTTTGCGCTTATGGTGATATTGTCGGTTAGTATGTTAAGTTTGACCGGGTACAAAAGATAGGCTTCGTTGCCCGTCTTGCCAAACGCGGTGAGCACACTCGTTTCATCGTAAACGAGCTCATCTTTGGCGTTAAACTTGACCAAAGCCGTGCCCGTCTGAACCTGTTCCGCCCCTCCTACGATTACCGTGCACTCTGCGGTAAAACCGCGGTCCACAGTCGTTACCCTAATCTTCGCGGTTCCCTGCTTGAGCGCGCTCACAGCAGCGGTCGTTTCATCTGCATTCATTGAAATGACGTCTTCCTCCTCTCCCGTAATTTCCCATGTAACCGCTTTGTTAGCCGCGCCTTCGGACGTGACTGTCGCGGTCAAAGTAAACTCAGCGCCCACGCTCACCGTCTTTTCGGTTTCGTTCAGCGTCACGCCCGTAACTTTACCGGTTCCACCGTCAGACCCTTCATCGCAGGACGTAGGCACGACGGCTAAAGCAAAACTTAACGCGCCTATAAGGGAAAAGGCGGTTAGTACCTTGAGTTTTCTTGATTTCATAGAAATTCTCCTTTAGTTTGATTGTAGTTTGGTTGCTCTAGTAATGATCTACATGGGACTCTCACACAAGAGATGCGGTACCATTCATGCGGTCAGCAGCTTATTTAACTTACGATTTAATTTATAAGGCTAGTATTTCCATAAGGGAAAAAGCGGGAGGGTTATTGTATTTTTCAGATATTATAGAGGGGATAAGAGAGTTGCGAGTGCCGCGACAGAGGCAGACACTCTTTTATCTTTTGCGGGCTTGAATAGAATCGGAAATAAGCGATGATAGATAAAGGACAAGATAATCCGTGTTTCAATTCAAGCCTCTTGGTCCGGGCGCCGTTTGCGTCCGCCACCCGTCCGCCCGCGTAGTGGTAAAAGCCGCCCTCTCTCGTAATCTATCACGCCCTCAAAATGACCTTGTTTTCCTTCTGCGTTTTTGGTATACTTTATAGTCATGAACATACTTGTCATAGGTGCTGGAGCGCGAGAACATGCGATTGCATGGAAATCTGCGTTATCGTCTCATGTAGAATGCATCTTCGTCGTTCCTGGTAACGCGGGAACTGCGATGGAGAAGAAATGTGTAAATATAGCCCCAAACGTCGATTTACTGAAATTCGCTAAAGAAAAAAAATGTCTGACGATTGTTGGACCAGAAACGCCTTTAGCCGAAGGCATCGTTGACTTGTTCCGTGAACAAGGCTTGCCGATAGTAGGCGCTGATAGAAACGCCGCGCAGCTTGAGGCAAGTAAAGTGTTCTCAAAGCGTTTTATGGAAAAATATGGGGTTCGTTGTGCCAAAAGTCGAACATTTTCGGTTTTTGACGAGGCGAATCATTATGTGAGACGGTGTTTCACCTCACGAAACACTCCGCTCGTGATAAAAGCAGATGGGCTTGCGGCTGGGAAAGGCGTCGTCGTCGCGGAAACGTTAGCTGAAGCTGAAGCTGCAGTCTCTTCTTTCATGCGGGACGGCATTTTGGGGGATGCAGGTAAAACCCTGGTTGTGGAAGACTTTCTCGACGGTAAGGAAGCGTCGATTTTGGCCGCTGTAAGCATCAATAACGGAAAGGGTTGTATCTTACCGTTTGCGCCGGCTCGTGACCACAAGCGCCGTTTCGACGGCGGCAAAGGTCCCAATACCGGCGGGATGGGAGCGATAACACCGATACCAGACTTTTCAGCCTCCGCTCAAGTCGACTTCCAGACCTCTATTCTCGAGCCGACTTTGAAGGGATTAAAACAAGAAAGCTTTGATTACCGTGGCTTCTTGTTTTTTGGGCTTATGGTCAGAGACGACGAATGTTTTCTCCTTGAATACAACGTCAGACTGGGAGACCCGGAGACACAAGCGGTTTTACCACTCATGGAGTCGGATTTTGTGGAACTTTGTCTTGCGGTTTTGGATGGGACTCTTGATAAATTTCGCCTTACGTGGAAAGAGGGTGTGGTTTGTGCTCCTGTTGCAGTATCAGATGGATATCCATATCAATATCGTAAAGGTATTCCCATAAAGGTAAGCGCAAAGCTGGCACAAACTGGTGCGAAGCTCTTCATCGCCGGTGCGGATTTGCGAGATCGTGAACTTTTCACAAATGGCGGACGAGTACTTACTGTTTCTGCATACGGCGAGGATTTAGCCACGGCGCGGCGGAACGCGATGGACGCTTTGTCTGCGGTCACATTTGATGGAATGGGCTTTAGAAGGGATATTGGAGAAATTTAGAACGGTAAGTAAAAGATTTGTGTTTTCTTCTAAAGAAATAATTGAGAATGCACCCGTTCAGAAATGAGATAAAATATGGAAACAAATACGCAAGCGGCGGATAGACTTGGCTCTGAAGGGGTCGGAAAGCTACTGCTAAAATTTTCAATACCAGCCATAGTTGGTATGCTGGTAAACGCGCTCTACAATGTGGTAGACCGCGTGTTTGTGGGGCGCGGTGTGGATGAGGCGGCGCTCGGCGGATTATCGCTCATCCTGCCTTTGATGACTATTTTCATGGCGTTCGCCATGCTCTTCGGCATTGGCGCAGCGAATATGATTTCAATGTGCATGGGACAAGGCAAACGTGAAGATGCGGAAAATGCTCTCAATCACTGCTTCTGGCTCCTAATCGTTACAGGACTCGTCATAACGACTGTGGGTCTTGTATTTCTTGAGCCGATTCTTTCGATACTCGGAGCTGAAGAAAACAGCGTCAGCCTTGACTATGCACGGGATTACTTTCGCATCATCCTATTCGGTTCGGTATTCGCTCTTGTTAGTTTCGGCTTCTCTCACTGTACACGGGCGCAGGGTTTCCCCAATATTACGATGATCGGTATGTTCATTGGCGCGGGCTTGAATATGATACTGGACCCCATCTTCATTTTTAGCTTTGGCTGGGGCGTAGAAGGGGCGGCATGGGCGACTATCATCTCACAACTGGCTTCGTGCGTGTGGATTCTGTCGTTCAACTTCAGTAAAAAGGCGATCATACGCCTTGAATTCAAGACTTTCAAGCCGTCTCTCTCCATCGTCATACGGATAATATCTTTTGGTTCCGCGCAATTTCTGTTACAGTTCATCATGTCTGGCGTGCAACTGCTCTACAATGCGAGTATGGGCTGGTATGGGTCGGCTGCACTGGGGGTTACAAACGGCGGCGACGTTGCACTTTCAGGCATGAACATAAATGGTTCCCTTATGATGATGATTCTGATGCCTGTTTTCGGCATTAACCAGGGG
Source organism: Treponema sp. (assembly GCA_031255285.1). Lineage (GTDB taxonomy): Bacteria > Spirochaetota > Spirochaetia > Treponematales > Breznakiellaceae > JAIRKH01. Next base: position 23,874 of record JAIRSU010000033.1, read on the forward strand.
GCGCAGCCTGTTCTGGGTTACAACTATGGAGCCAAGAAATTTCGTCGGGTACTCCATGCCTATCTTTTGGCGACAATCGGCGCGACCGCTATTTGTCTGCTCGGTTTCATAATCGCCGAATGTTTCCCTCGCCAGCTCGTGAGTCTGTTCGCGCCGTCCGGCAGTCCCGCGCTTATAACCTTCTCGGTACGCGCCATGCAGGTATCGCTCCTGCTCCTGCCTTTGAACGGATTCCAGATAGTGTCCTCCAACTTCTTCGTGGTAACAGGCAGACCCAAGGCATCGATTTTCCTGTCGATGCTGCGTCAATTTGTCGCGTTGATTCCTTGTATCTACATTTTTGGGAAGGTTTGGGGGTTGTGGGGTGTTGTAGCCGCGGCTCCCGTAGCAGACGGTGCATCTTTCATCATTACCTGCGTGATGATACTCATAGAAATGAGAAATTTGAAGCGCAAGAGTGAAGAGCTTTCACCGTAATCACATAGGAGGTACATGACATCACGGTTGCGGCAGTGCAACGGAGTCGTTGAATACTATGAGCGCGGGTGAAATATTTCCTTAACGCGGAAAAGTCGATTCACAGCTTCTTTAACGCCGCGGGTTTGTCCTAAAGCCGTAAGTGCAAGCGCCGCATTCCCTGCAAGCTCCCCGTCTGTAATCTCCGGTATGACGAGAATAGTCCTCGTCCTGTCCGCTTTCATCTGATTCCACAAACGACTCTTGCCCTGACCACCGGAAATGCGCATCTCCTTGACAGGAAGACCGTTCTGCTCAAAGATATCCAGCACGGTTCTCACTCCGCCTGCCATCGTCTCAAGCGTAGAAAAACCCTTGCCCTGCTTGTCCGCCATGATTCTCCGCAAAATTTCGTCGTAATCTCCGTCTTGCGAATTTCTTTTCAAGAAATCATCAAAGAGTGCGCCTGAACATGGAATAACGCCTCCTATGTTCCAGAGACCGTCTTTTATATGTGGAAGGACCCGTAGCCCAATGACGCGGAGAGCGGTCTCACGCTCCATGCACATATTGATTCCTTCGGATGTACCTGCCCGGTCGCACACAATGCCTGCCTCTATCGCGCCCACGCCGATAAGAGCCATGATAAAATCAGGACCCGCGCCTATAATAGGAACGCCTTGCGTCAGTCTGTAACGCCCGGCCGCTTCTTTTGATACGGTACCGATGATTTCCCCCATATTCACAAAAGGTGGAAATTTCCTCCGGTCAACGCCGAATAGAGCGCATTGTCCGTTATCCCAATAGTATTCAGCATACCTGCTCTGCGGCAGAACGGTTACCGGTTCCGCGCCCATTCTGAAGGAGAGCCATTCTTGAGCAGAAAAGAGAAAGCGCGTTCTTTCATATCGTTCAGGGGAATCGCGTACAAAAAACGCAGCGTGGGGCAAAAAAAACGACTTACTCCCTTCAATAGTAATAGTTCTTTGGTCATACCAGAGCAACGGTTTCTCGATTTTCCCATCAACGCCGACGGGAACTATAGAGGGTCCGTTAGCCGATGTGCAAACCGCAATCGGCTTTGCGGATGGACAGATTTCAAACAGTCGCTGAACGCCTCGGTATAGAGCGGCTTCCCATTGGCGGGCAATGTTTGTATCCGTCAGATATATCTCGCGATCAAACGCTTTCTGTTTGAAATCAAGCCCAATAAATGCGGTCTTGAGAGAAGATGTCCCTATATCAATCGTCAGAATCGACTCTAATACGCTCATTTAATGAGGACAATGTGCCGTTCTTCATTCAGAAATGGAGGCTGAATCGGTATTATTTCCCATTCCGCTTCAACAGCAGACATCTCATTGAATATGACGTCCCGCCGCCCTTTGTAAGCCATGACTATACCGCATGGTTTAAGGAGGCGGCGCATAATCTTGAGTGATTCAGGACAAATAGGACTGAATGCGCGGAATGTAACGATGTCAAAGACGCCCGGTGTAGATATTTCTGCTTCTCTTTCTTCAATAACAACATTGGGTAAGCGCAGAACCGCCTGAACATCGCGGAGAAACCCTGCGCGTCTGCCATTTCTTTCAATGAGGGTAAACATCTTATCAGCCAAGGCTATCGCAAGCGGAATACCCGGCAATCCTGCGCCTGACCCCAGATCGGCGATAAGCGAGCCGGAATAATGGCTTATGAGCGTTGCACCGCTCAATGAATCTAATATATGTTTCACAACGAGTTCGTCTCTTCCCCTGGCTCGAATCAATTTGTAAACAGGATTGAAAAGTTCTATTTCTTCAATGTATTTTTTGAGTAATGGGAGTATTCTTTTATCTATTCCGAGACGCTCGATACCTTTAGTTAATTTGTCCATTCTAATGCTCGTCAATAGCAATTCTGGTGATAAACTTTCATGCCATGTTCCTTTAACTAACTATCTACTCTCCGTCATCCGCTCCAAGTATTTCAGGGCTATCTCGTCGTGCGGGTCAATTTCAAGAACAACATGGAAGAAACCGGATGCTTCTTCACGATTGTCGGATTTCAAAGCAAGGATACCGAGATTCGAGATGATTTTAACATTTTCCGGGTCTTCAGAAAGAGCTTTTTCGAGTTCTCTACGCGACTGTTTCAAGTCGCCGATTTCCATGAGGCAGATGGCGAGTTCATTGTGGACGTCTTTGTTATCGCCGCCGAGTTCTATAGCTTTTCTGAAAGCCGCGGTTCCGTCCTCCCATCGTTTCAGTTTCCGTAACGCCCACCCAAGCAGAAACCATACCTGCCACATCTGAGGTTCCTGCTCAATGAGCCTCTGTATTTTGGGGAGCGCCTCCCCGTCTCTGTCATTAAGGACGTCATTGTAAGCATCCGCATAGATTGTTTCAAAAGGCGTATCTTTTTGCCTCAAATTTTCAAGCAATTCTGCATGAGACGGCGTTCTTTCCTGTCTTTTGAGAATCGAGGCTTTGAGTTCATAGATACCTTCGTTCTCTGGAGACAGTCCTATGAGCGCATCAATAATTTCCAACGCGAGCTCGAAACAACCTTCATCCGCTTTGGCGTACGAGGCGTTTGCCAGTTCATTGATAATATTGGGACGAATTTTGAGCACGAGCCGTCGATAATAATCCGCGTACTCATGTTCAGCATTTTCTGCAAGTAGATGGAGCATACCGGACAAGAACATCTCTTCAGTCAAGGCTTCGGTATTAAGTCTCTCGGACGGCGCTTCCACAGGAATAGGGATGTCCGCCTGAAGATATTCGCTCAGACGAGGGTGACTGTACACAAGGGCCGCAGGGAGCTTCACAAAAACTATACTGCTGCTATTTGGCATCGGGATCCGGCACTTCCAGATGTACCATTTCTAGGTATTCATTGATTCGTATCTTGTACCCTATAGGGACAAGGTCTTCAACAAACTGTATACCGAGAGCCACCAAGTCTTTTCTGCCTTCCACCATTTCTGAACGGACGAATCTTCCTCGTATTAGGAAACTCTCCCGCGGCTCGTCAAAATCAACACGCAGGGCGATATCCTTGTTTACCAGAAACTTCGCCACACCCATCATAATAAGTTTCGCCCCGGAAAAAGAAACGTCCCGCAAGATACAATGCCTTGGCACACTTTCAATGAAAACTGCACACTCCCTGGGCAATACATGCATCTTACGCTGACTATCCTGGGTTATGATGATACGGTTCTCTTTTCGCTTTGCAAAGTTGAAATTAGCGTCTAGTATCCGTCCCATTATCCCAATCAAGTCGTCGGGCGGACGCTGGGTAAACTGGATAGTGAATATCGCCACATCGTCCGCCTTTCCGTAAGGAGCATATCCTAGGGACCGAGATGTCACAAAGAAAATAACGGGATTGTTTCCATCAGGACTCTTGAAGCAGAACCTCAGACTCACCGAGTTATTTGCAGCCTCCAGCTTCGCGATAAGATTCGTCTTTGTATTAGCAATTATCTTGGCGCCTTGAAAAGAGGCTGAATAGATAATACAGGGCCAGAGATCTCCTCCACACTTCAGATAAATCTCTTGGGTTATGAGTCCGGTAACTTGGATGATGTCTTTGGTAAAGGTAACATCTATATCCTTGAACCTGTCATAAAAACTACTTGTTTTTTGCGCTGTCATTATAGCCATTTGTAATAAGTATAGAGTTATTTTTAAATAACGTCAAGTAACGTTAGCAAAAAAAAATACCGCTGCCGAAAGGAGGAGAACGGCAACGGTATAAAATAACGTTTTAGAAAGAATTTATATAGAGAACAATAGAGAATATGAATGGTTACACATTTTCTTTTCCGCGAAGAGGAGTGCGGGACTGCGATAGGAGCCCGTTGTCAAACGAGGAAGAACGCACCGACTCACGGTACGTGAGCACGCTGACTCACGGTGTTTGAGCAAACCGACTCAAAGTGTTTGAGCAGACTGACTCATGGTGTTTGCGGGGCGTCAGAAACGGTATGAACATCAGCGCCGTGCGCGGACAAGAAAAGCGCAACACGCCGTCCGGATTACTGCCTTGACAGATGCTTATGTGTTCTGCTAATCTGTTAAATAAGGGGAAAATAATGGCGGATAGTATAAAGATTATCGCGGTGAATCGCAGAGCGCGGTACAATTATGTGGTTGATGAGCGTTACGAGGCTGGCGTCGAGCTGCTGGGCACAGAAGTTAAATCTTTTCGAGACGGCAGAATCTCCTTTCCGGATAGTTGGGCTGAAGTTGCGGACCGCGAAGTATGGCTTTGTTCTTTGGTTGTGGCGGAAAACCCATTTTCTTCTATCTTTAATCACGACCCAGGACGGAAGAAGCGCCTGCTTCTCCATCGGGACGAGATAAAGCGTATACACCGCAAGGTTGAAGAGAAGGGGTATACGTTGATTCCTCTGTCTTTCTATTTTAAGAACGGACGGGTGAAGGTGGAGCTTGGTCTTTGTAAAGGGAAAAAAGCTGTGGATAAGCGCGCGGATATTCGTGAACGGGATGTGAATCGTGAGTTGGAACGGGAATTTAAAGGAAAACAGGTGTGAGCGGGCTCTAGAACCAGAGTCGAAGATTAGCAGAGCCATATCCTGCGGTGGTCATTATTGAATAATTACTATATATAGGCTATACTGGGGTTATTATGAAAAATAAAGAAATCATTGTTCTGTTGTTAATAAGCTGTCCTCTTTTTGCTCAGTCGCCATCCTTGCTCTACGAACAGGGGCGCTCTTTTATGGTTCAGGAGGACTGGTATTCGGCGTCTGAAGCCTTGCTGGAAAGTCTGCGCCTCAACCCTAGCCATGCAGAGGCGGCGGCCGCTCTTGCAGAATGTTACTATGCCTTGGAGGAGTTTGACGAGGCGCTTGTTTGGGTGAAAAAAGCGCGCGTCCTTGCCCGCGGCAATATCGGACTCGCTAATCTTGAAGCCTTCATCCTCATCTCTCAAGGGCAGCTCGAAAAAGCCTCTGCGGTCGTCAATGAAACGCTTACCCGCGAGCCGTATAACAAGGAAGCTTTGTTCGCCGCATCCGAATTAGACATTGCGCGGGGGCGCGCCGGGGACGCGGTAAAACGCTACCAGGACGCGGTAAAACGCTACCCGGATGACAGGCGGCTGTTAGTGTCCCTTGCCCTGGTCCTCGGATCCCTTGGTAATGGAGAGCAAGCCCGCGTCTATATTGAGCGCGCTATACACCAGCACCCTGATGATTACCGCATCTATTACTACGCTGCTTACCTCGACGCGGAAGCGGGCAGTCTTGGTTCGGCTGTCAATTATGCGGAGAGGGCTCTCTTCTACAAACCCGATTTCCCGGACGCCCGCTCCCTGCTTGCTAATCTGCGCTATAGAACAAGCCAGTTTGCCGAGGCGGAGCGGCTTGCCGATGAAGCTATCATGTCTAATCAAAAGGACATAAACGCCCGTTATCTCAAGGGCATGGCTGTGCAGGAACTAGGCAGGCTGGCGGACGCCAGGGCTGTGTTCGCCAGCGCCTTGGCTATTGACCCGAATGATGAATTCACTCGTATTGCTCTGGAAAACCGCATCATAAAGGATACGAGCCTCGAAGATCCGCTGCGCACGCGATGGGCATCTTTTCATTTTGACCGCGCTCGCGCATACAGAAGGCAAAACCTTTCAGACCAGGCGCTTTTTGAATACCGCAGGGGTTTGAGAATCAATCCTTACGCGAGAGACCGCAAAGAGTATGCGGAAATTCTCAAGTTGCAGGGCTATCCTTCGCGCCATACAGAGGAATTGCGATTCATGCAGGAGATTGGTATTGCGGACAAAGGGGTAGACGATATTGTGGAAGCTTACAACGCGCTTCTCATGGACGCGCCTTTTAAGCAATGGGGGATAGACCCGGCGGTTAGTGTGAAAAAACACTGGAACATGGCTGTCTTTTCTGTGGTTTCCCAGTCGAGCGTCTTTCATGCGGACGCGGGCGCGCTTGCTGCTTCTTATATCAAGGATATTCTGGTTCACGACCGTAATATCGCGCCGCTGGAACTGGAGCTGAGACAGGCGTCTTTCTCCCAAGCTTTCCGCGAAGCGCGTACCGCAGGCGCTGATTATTTTCTGGTTGTGTCGGTGAACGAGAATCAGCGGGATATTTCCGTGAAGGGAGAGCTTTTCACGGCGCGCACAGGCGCGTCAGCGGGCGTCTTCTCAGCCTATCGTACAGGAGCGGACAGGCTGCGTAACGCATCTGTCGGGCTTGTGGATCGTGTGAGCGCATCTTTGCCCTTACGCGCCGAGTTACTGCAATATAAACAGGGACAGGGACTCATCGACAAGGGTAAGGTGGACGGAGTGAAGCCGGACATGATATTTGATGTAGTACAGAAAGGGCATGCTGTCATCAAGAATGACGGGGTTGGAGTGTCTTACTCGGCTGACGACGTAGTGGGCAAGCTGACTATCAATATGGTCGACGAAGAGGTCGCGGCTGGTTCTGTGGCCAGAAACGGCTTTTTCGACCGTATTGCTGTGGGAGATGAAATATTCCTTCACCCTGAGAAGTCCGAGTCTGAAGCCGGTGAAACGCTTGCCGACCCAGAACTACGGTCCTTGTTACGAACCTTGCGGTAGTTCGCAGGGACGGGCGTTGGGAAACAGTATGAGGAATGACGTTATATCTGCTTTAACAGAGGGTTTCAGTTGCCCTATTCGAGACCCGCTGTGGGGGCACGTCTACCTTACTCCGCAATTGGAGGATATTGTCAAGTCTCCGCTGTTTATGCGCCTGCACCGCATCTCGCAGCTAGGGACTGTGTCTATCGTATATCCGGGAGCAACGCATACTCGCGCGGGTCATTCAATCGGAGTGTTTCATCTGGCGCACAGGCTTATACGATCGCTCGCGGAACGCGGCGCGGATATATGGCTTACCGGGGGTGGCGTCCGCTCTTTTCTTGCGGCGAGTCTTCTTCACGATATTGGACACTTCCCTTATACGCATTCGCTTAAGGAGTTACCGCTCGCGGCGCATGAGGAGCTTACCGGGCAGGCTGTTCTGGCTGAGCCGCTGAAAAGTCTTGTGGGGAAAAGCGGTGCAGATCCAGCGATGACCGCGGCTATCGTTGACATGAACTTTAAAACTACGGATGCAGAGACTTGCTTTTACCGTAAACTGCTCTCCGGAGCGCTTGACCCGGATAAGCTCGACTATCTGAATCGGGACGCGCGCTATGCAGGCGTCCCTTATGGCGCTCAAGACGTCGATTTTATCTTATCACGACTCGAACCTCACATAGAACGAGGCGTGGATATCGATTCCAAGGGTATTCCTAGTGTAGAAGCTCTTCTTTTCTCAAAATATCTTATGTACAGGACTGTTTATTGGCATAGGGATGTGCGTTCCGCAACTTGTATGATCAAGAAAGCGCTCATTGCCGGGCTCGAAAAGGGCGTCATCGCTAAAGAAGAACTCTATGGCTTGGATGACCAGGGGCTTTTCGCCTTGATGTCGAGCCGTTCTCATATTCTGCCGATTCTGTCGCTTGGAGAGCAGGTTAGAAATGGGCGTATCTACGAAGCTATAGCTGAATTCCCGCTTGACGAAACGGTGTATACCGAGTCCTACGCCGAACTTCTCGATATCAGCAAACGTTCTCTGGTCGAAGAGAAACTGGCGGAAAAGATCTCCATGCAGACCAAGACGCCCTTTTCGAGAGACGACGTAATAGTCGATGTGCCAGAAGCAGTTTCTTTTGAGTCTAGTTTGTTCGTGTTGGACGAAGGCCGCGTCTTTTCAGAAAGCTCGGCCCTTTTCAAAGGAGAAATACTGAGGGCGTTCAGGAAAATCTTGAGAACAGCGCGTGTATTTGCCGCAAAAAAATATGATTCCTTTTCCAACCTCTTGCAATTTAGCAAAGATCTGATATACTCTCTATTATAGTATAGTTCGACACTTTAGAAAAAAAGAACGGAAGGAGTAACTTGTGGAACTTCACAATACGAACGAGGATATTGTTATATCTGAAGTAACCAATATTTTTAATTCTTTAGAAAGGAAGGAAAATCCAGAGAATATTTGTACGTGTGCACAATGCCGTATGGACACAGCCTGTTATGTGCTTAACCGCATAAAACCGCATTACATTGTCTCCAATCGAGGCGTTGTCAGAATAGAGCAGGATGGTATAGAAAACCAGCAGAAAAAGGCAGACATTATTACTATAATTTATGAAGGTATTAAACAGATAAATAAGAATCGCCGTGTATATTCTCATGGTCTTGATATGGACGGCTCGTCTAATATGGATAGACCTGTATTCAATATACCTACTATTGTTGGCTGTCTCTTTAATGGGGTAAATTTTACGCCGATGGAAGGTATAAAAATTGAATTGCACCGCAATGAAGACCTTGTCACCATGATTGACAGTAACTGGCAAAACCCTTACCAGATTTTGCCTCAGAGAGAAGGGATGTTCACCTTTTGGCCCGCGCCGATTCAGGCTGAAAGTATTGATATATGCAGAGATTTCGAATTCTTAGTCAAAATCAAAGCGCCCGGTTTTGAGGAACTAAACCATCTTTTCAAGATTCCAGTAGTAAGCGAAGTACGAAACATCAGCGCCTTCTCAAGAGACAGAACATTCAAGCTTCCCGATCTCTACCTCTTTCCACCAGAATGAGCATGGCGTACAAGGTATATAGCAGTGAATATAAGTAAAACGATTTTTACGGGATGTAGCCTAGAGGCTAAGGCGTCTGCTTTGGGAGCAGAAGATCGGCGGTTCAAATCCGCCCATCCCGACTATGGCGCAAATTGTGTATACAGTTAACTTGGATACGCCGCTGGGAGCAATGCGGGCTTTCGCGGTTGATGATGGGTTGACAGGATTATGGTTCGCAGACCGCTGCCCATTTCCTGCGGAATATGGAACACCCGCTTCAATCCAGCCTCTCTTTTCAAACATCTGCGAATGGCTGAACGCCTACTTTGCAGGGCAGTTGCCTTCTGTTCCGATTCTGTTCAAGACAAATGGCACGCGGTTTCAGGAGACAGTGTGGGCTTTGCTGCAAGAGATACCCTATGGTAAAACGATTTCTTATGGGGAGCTTGCCCAAAAAACGGCTGCTCGTATGAACATTCCGCGTATGGCCGCACAGGCAGTCGGAGGGGCAGTAGGACGCAATCCTCTGTCTATCATCATACCGTGTCATCGCGTTGTGGGTAAAGACGGCAGTCTCACTGGCTACGGCGGCGGTCTGGAAAGAAAAAGTTTCTTGCTCCAATTGGAAAAATGCGAGGGCGTTGCTTTTATTTAGACGCCGTTTGTAGATTACTCGTCCTTTGGCTTCAGCACCGCGAGAAAAGCGCTCTGCGGTAATTCCACATCACCCACCATACGCATACGCTTCTTGCCTTCTTTTTGTTTTTCAAGCAGCTTACGTTTACGGGTAATATCCCCGCCATAGCACTTAGCAAGTACGTCCTTGCGGAGCGGATTGACTGTCTCTCGTGCGATGATTTGACCGCCTATAGCGCCCTGAATGGGTATCTTGAACTGCTGACGGGGAATTTCGTCCCGCAGGCGCTCACATACCACACGAGCGCGCTCATAGGCGCCGCCTTTGAATACAAGCTGGGATAGGGCATCGACAGGTTTGCCGTTAATGAGAACATCGAGCTTTACCATTTCGGTGGACTTATAATCGGCGACATCGTAATCAAAGGAAGCATAACCTCGGCTTATGCTCTTGAGTCTATCGTGAAAGTCAAAAAGCGCTTCGGCGAGCGGCATATCAAATATTAATTCCACTCGTTTCTCGTCCAAGTAGCTCATGTTGGTCTGGACTCCGCGTTTATCTATACAAAGCGTTATGACGGCGCCTAGGAAGGTTGTGGGCGTGATAATAGACGCCCGTATATATGGTTCTTCCGCGCTCTCCACTTGTCCTTCTTCGGGGTACTCTGTTGGGTTGTCGATGAGGACCTCTTCGCCGCCGCGCAGATGTACTCGGTATTTAACAGACGGCGCGGTAAAAATCACGGATTGATTGAACTCGCGTTCAAGGCGTTCCTCTATCACTTCTAAGTGCAACATTCCCAAGAAGCCGCACCGAAACCCGAAGCCAAGCGCAACGGACGAGTCTTTTTCGTAGATAAGGGAAGCGTCATTCAGCTTAAGTTTCTCAAGGCTTGTTTTTAATTCCTCGTAATCGCTGCCGTCGAGCGGGTAAATGGATGAGAACACGACGGGCTTGACTTCGCGGAATCCGGGTAAGGGTCTGGTGCAAGGAGCATCCGCGTTGGTAACGGTATCGCCGACACGAACGTCGCTTACGGTTTTCACGCCTGCGAGAAAGTAGCCCACATCTCCGGCTGATAATTCGTCTGTCTCAACGAGCGACAGCTTGAACATACCTACGGTTTCCACTCCATAGACCGTACCGTTGGACATGAATTGCGCCTTTATGCCCGGCTTTATACGTCCTTCGAAAACGCGTACGTGTACTACCACGCCACGATAAGGATCGTAATGACAGTCAAAGATGAGCGCCTGGAGTGGAGAATCTGCGTCTCCCTTGGGCGGTGGAATCTGACTGACGACGGCTTCGAAGAGAGCGTCTATTCCCACGCCTTGACGGGCTGAAACTAGGAGTGCGGTATCGGAATCTAGTCCCAAATCTTTATCAATCTGTTGTTTTGTAGAAACAATATCCGCGGCTTGCATATCAATCTTGTTGACAACGGGGATGATTTCGAGGTCATGTTCAAGGGCGAGATACATATTTGAGAGCGTCTGCGCCTGCACGCCTTGGGTAGCGTCAATAAGGAGCAAAGCCCCCTCGCACGCGCTTATAGCTCTGCTCACCTCGTAAGTAAAGTCTACATGACCGGGCGTATCCACGAGGTTGAGTTCGTAGACCACGCCATCTGCGGCCGTGTAAGGTATAGTAACGGCTTGGCTCTTTATGGTGATACCCCGTTCCCGTTCAATGTCCATGTTGTCGAGTATCTGGTCTTGGAAGTTACGGTCCTCAATAAGGCGTCCCTTTTGTATAAGGCGGTCGGCAAGGGTTGACTTACCGTGGTCTATATGCGCTATGATGCAAAAATTGCGGATAAATTGCGTTCTCATTACGTATAGCATAACATAAAAGGCAGGCGAAAGACAAGGAGGACGTCTGATTACCGGGCGGAAGCGACGCCTTGTTCTATGGGTATTGCTGGAAAGGAAACTCTGCTCTTTTCATCCTACAATGGGATAGCGTCCGCAGGGCTTATCTGCCTAGTATTATTTATATAACGGGGGGAGGGACGACCAACGAAACTCCCCCTCGTTTCAATCGTGAGAGAGTTTTTATTGGTCTTGGAGGTAGTCAATATGCCTCTATGGGATAGGAGCACAAAAATAGTATATACGTTCTAGAGAAGGCGTGTCAATATGCTTTTTTGAAGTTTTCAAAAATATTCAAGGTTTACGATAAACCCCCGCCCCAAAGAGCGGGGTACAGCAACAGCTGTCATTACTGCCCTCGCGATATTTAACGCCTCCCAGACTGAACCGCTCCCCTACCCCATCAATACAACGATGCCGACTGCGCCGCACCTTTTGCCGTTAGAATTGTTCCCGCGCCATGGTAACGATTTGGGCTGTTTGAGTGTCCAGCGCGCGGACGGTTATCCTTCCGTCCACACCGCCCGTGCTGACCGTCCCCACTATCACGATACTCGCCCCAAGCATACTTCCGATTGAAACGGCGGAGTCGTCGCTGACTTCGCCGGACATCTGGAAGTTCCGTTCCCGCCGTATCTGGTCCAACCGTCCCCTGTCAACAACGGTGAACTGTCTCGCCCTGACAAGGCTGAACTCAAGCTCATCAATGATAGTCTCCGACAGCGCAGAATCGTTTGAGCCGATGCTCAAGACCGCTACCGTGGCGTTCTGCGGCAAGGTCCTTATCAACTCCGCGTTTATCGCGGCTACCGCATCCCGTAATTTAGCCTGCGTATCTTGATCCAAACTTCTTGAACTTGAAGCCGCGTTGTAAAGAACCACGTCCCCAGTCGCGGTTATCTTCTGCGTGTTGCCTGCTCCAAAGACGCCTATTGGGATACCTATGGGATACCCTATTGTGTTGCGTACAAAACTACGCTGAGAATCTAGCTCTCTACTGATTTCATCACTATGGTATTCAGGATCAACATACCTAGTACTAGGATCTTCATAACGAGCAGAAGCTACAATGATTTCCGCTATAGCGACAGCTATCACTGCTGACCCCGCAATGTTTAACGCCTCCCAACCAGAACCGCCTCCGCTTATAACGATGTTCCTTACGTCTATATTTCCATACTTCCCGTATTCCCGCGTCGCAATCTTTTTCAATTCGGTGTAGGCTGTGTTTCTTATGTTTGTCTTGTTGGGAAATTGAAAAAACTGATACGAGGTGAATTGAGTTGTAACAGAACCGACTATCTCCATTTCTTGTCTTTCCCGTACTGTCATGGTCTTGTCTTCCAGAGAAACGCAGGAACCCAGCAGCCCTAGCAATACAATAGCGCCAACTGCACCGAACGCACT
>JAIRSU010000010.1 GCA_031255285.1 Treponema sp.
TTTTAGATTTAGATATTGAAATGATAGGACGGTTAACCGTCCTATCATTTCATTTGATAGACTCTTTTTTCTTTTTTAGGGCTATAAGAAAATTATTTACCACTTGAGAAAATCATATAGCAAAGACTATCCTAACTGTTTTATCTTTTTTATATATTCTTTGAAATGCTACATTTACCCTCTTGACAACTATGATAATACATATTATTATACCTTCGTCTTTGCGTAACTTGAGTGAATAATTAGAGAACGTAGCTCATGTCGCGCCATTTACATGAACATTCCCCCGTCAACCTGTAGTACCTGTCCTGTGATATAGGATGCTTCGGCAAGAAATAGTACGGCTTGGGCAACATCTTCTGGGGTCCCGGCGCGCTTCAAAGGAATACGGTCGAGCATCTTCGCCTTGGACTGCTCCGTCATGGTGTCTGTCATATCTGAAATGATAAATCCAGGTGCGACCGCGTTAACCCGCACTCCTCGTACCGCGACTTCCTGAGCTAGGCTTTTGGTAAGCCCGATAAGCCCGGCTTTACTCGCCGCATAGTTTACCTGTCCCCCGTTCCCATGAATACCCACCACGCTGGTCATGTTGACAATAGCGCAGGAACGCTTTCGCGCCATATCACGGCCAACAACACGGCTTATAAGAAAAGCCGCTGTAAGGTTCACGTCAAGCACTTCTTGGAAATCCTCCAACTTCATCCTGAAAGCAAGGTTGTCTTTCGTGATGCCTGCGTTATTCACCAGTACATCGAAACCGCCAGCCTTCTTGAGCGTTTGTTCGATAATGCATTCAATCGTCTCAATCTTTGACAGGTCCGCGGCGACCCAGTCCAGTTTACCATTTGCCAATTCAAGCCGCTGTGATAGGTCGGCAGGCTCCTTTGTACTTAACCCCCAAACCATCGCACCTCGTGCCAGAAACGCTTCGACTATCACTCTCCCTATACCGCGTGAGGCGCCTGTAACGAGGACTTTCTTGTTCTCAAAAACCATTTCTACCTCCATAATATCAGCAATGCTCCATGTGTGTCAGTATTCACCATTTATTATTAGTATATCCCGAACCGTTCCAGCCGCGCTGCAAGGAACGGCGCTATCCATATCTCTCCAGAGTCCCGCGAGTGTCCGTCCTGGACCCGTTTCAAAAGCTACATCAAAGCCGTCTGCAATAATGGACACCTCTTCGTCGATCCACCGCACTGGACTCGTGATATGCAACAATGCGAGCCGTTTCGCATCCGCACCGCTTGTTATACGGTTACCAGTAACATTTGAATAAAGCGGGAGATATGGATCATTAAAAGAAACATTTTCTAATACTGATGCAAACTGCTCGGTCGCACTCTGCATGAGTGGTGAATGAAAAGGTCCGGCAACAGAAAGCCATAAGAATCGTTTCGCGCCATTCTCCATGAAGAGTGTCTCTGCGCTTGCGAGCGCAGAGGTAGTGCCTGACACGACGATTTGCCTGTTTGAGTTAAAGTTTGCGACAAAGAGCTCATCTATATCCCATTCAGCAAGGAGAGTGATTACCATGTATGGGGCAAGTCCAATCACCGCGGCCATACCCGCGCCGCCTTCGATATCATTCAAAGACTCTTGCATTACCATCCCGCGGGTTCTCACGAGTCGGAAACAGTCCTCTGCACTGATTACACCGGACGTCACCAGAGCCGCGTATTCTCCAAGACTAAACCCGGCAACGCCGTCCGGGACTATTCCTTGTTCTTTCATAAAATATGCGGCCGAAAGATTGGCTAAGGTAACTGTGAATTGCGAAATATCCACACGTTTTAGAGTTTCTGCATCAGCTTTCACGACCAGAGCTTTCATGTCCATATCGTAGATTTCCGAGGCGAGAGCGAACAGATTCCTTACTCCGTCAGATGCATCCCAAAGGTCCAGCGCCATACCCGTATACTGAGTTCCCTGTCCGGGAAACAGAAAGATTCTCTTTGTTTTTCTCATAAAATCCCTCACCATACAATCAAATTTCCGCCATAAGTTAGTCCCGCGCCGAAACCCACACATAGAATCATGTCTCCCTTCTTAAGGTATCCTCCACGATTTAATTCGTCTAAAGCGATGGGTATAGATGCAGAGGAAGTGTTGGCATATTCCTCAATATTGAGAAAGAATTTCTCTGGGGGGAATCCGAGTCGTTTTGCCGCGGCCTGTACGATACGAGCGTTAGCTTGATGTGGCACAATCCACCGTAGTTCATCAACGGAGATATTCTCAGTTTTGAGTAGATCCCTTATGATTTCCGTTACCGCACCGACGGCAAAATTATAGACTGCATGTCCATTCATTTCGATAAACGAGGCAAATTCGAATACATCTCCGGCGCGGTAAGCATTACGAGAACCGCCTTTCTTGATAATGAGGTTTTCCGAACCTGTACCGTCTGCACGGAGAATGGTCTTCAACAACCCACGGATGTCAGTTGCATCCGTCTTCTCCAAGAGAACCGCACCCGCACCGTCTCCGAATAACACACAAGTCCCTCGGTCATTCCAGTCAATAAACCGCGAAAGAATTTCACACCCGATTACCAGACACCGTTTACGCCCTTTCCCGGTCCCCAGTATGCCGGCCGCGGTTTCCAATCCGTAGATAAAACCGGAACACGCGGCTGAAACATCCATAGCACCAGCATTCTTAGCATGGAGCCTGTTCTGAATCAGACACGCGGTCGAAGGACAACCATAGAAGTCCGGTGTAGTAGTAGCGACAACAATCATATCGAGGGTATGGGCAAGTTCTTCCGGCGTTTTTTCCATACATACACCTTGTTCAACGGCCATCTCAAGGACATTCCATGCCGCTTCAAAGCCCAAATCACTGGCTGCGGTATCTGCACTCGCGATATGCCGCGCTCTGATACCGGTATGTGACCATATCCACTCATCACTCGTGTCTATCTTTTGCGCTAATTCCTTATTACTTACCCGCCTCTGCGGAATGGCTCTGCCTGTAGCCTTTATCTCAAATGCCAATACAACTCCTATTATGACAAAATTTATCTTTTTGTCATAATAATATTACATTTTTTTCAAAAAATGTCAAGGATATTCAAATCTTTATTTACAGAATAGAATCTGATACCTTGTCTCTTTGGGGATGTAAAACAGGGAGTACATAGAAATGAATATTGCTTTTTCCCGGTTTTTTGCTATAATAAATAATAGAAGAAATGACTATAGGATTTATTTTAAATGGAGAAGATGTTTCCGTACGCGTAGATGCAGACATCAGACTCATTGATATACTACGCAAAAATTTTCCGGTAACTGGGGCGAAAGCGGGATGTTTAAGCGGGAGGTGTGGCGCGTGCGTAGTTATATTTAATGGGATGGTGACAAAGTCCTGTCTTGTACCAGCCTTTCGCGTACATGGGAGTGAAATCATTACTATAGAAGGTTTTTCACAAGACGACGAGTACCAAGATATTATACAAGGCTTTGAGCAAGCCGGCGTTGAAATGTGCGGATACTGTGACGCTGGTAAAGTCCTAGCGGTTGAAGCGCTCTTGTCGAGAAATCCTCGCCCCTGTCGTCAAGACATACTCGTCGGTTTCAAAGGTATAAAGTGCCGTTGTACTGAGCCGGAAAGTCTAGTGAATGGTGTTCTAGCGTCCATGGACCTTCGACAGAGGAGGCGGTATGGACGTTCCTCTTAACCAAGTATTTTCCCCAGCTACCTTTCAGGAACTGTTTTCTGCGTGGGAAAAATTCCCAGACGCGGTTCCCTTCGCGGGTGGTACGGAGCTTATGCGGAATCAAGGGCGTAGAATCCCAAGACTACCCCGAAATATCTTATATCTCGACAAACTAGATGAGTTGAAACGCATAACCCGCACAGAACGCTATCTTGAAATCGGAGCGATGGTTCCACTCAACGACATCATCTATCTGAGCAAAGTAGTACCGGATGCTCTTATCCGTTGTCTCGAGAGCATCGCCGGACCTCAAGTGAGGAATCTCGCCACCATAGGGGGCAACCTCTGTTATAAGCATAGACGGCTCAATACATTTACCCTTATGGTTGCGCTTGACGCTCTATTCGAACTCCGTGCTCAATATTCAGCACGATGGATTTCTGCATCCCGCTTTGCCTCTCTCGTAGACCAATGGGAGTCCCATGAAATCGTAAGTCGAATCCGTATCCCCCTGGACCAATGGGATTATTCTATGTACAAGAAATTCAGTCATCAGGAGATTGATGACTGGGACGGTTCAGCTGTTTTGATACTCCGCAGTGAAAAGAACATACTGATAGACCTCCGCATCGTCTTCGCGGGGCGAATAATCCTTCGTGACAGAAACTTAGAAAGTCTACTCATCGGAAGAAGCCTCCCCCTTACGGAGAAAGATGCAGTTAGTTTCATCAATCACTGGGATGTCTGTCTTTCAGGCATTCGCGAGGTATCACCTCTGTTCCGATCCGGTATCTTAAGCTTCATAAAATCAGGCATTTCCGCCCTGACTGATGTATGGTGAAGATATAAGGTAGAATTTACATAAAAGAGAGCCACCCTGAAGGTCTGTGAAATAATTACTATGGACAAAACCACAGCACCTATCTTTGACCGCCGTTGTGATTAGTATCTGCTACGAGGTCTGCCAGCGTATGACCCCTGACCGTTCTCTTTCAACGCGGAACAATCGGCACCAGCTCCTCTATCTCGCCAGATGCAGGTTACCGCTTTTTCAAAATATCATGTCGTGTTAATTTACCACCCTATGTAAGGTTTTTCGTACTGCGCCTGCACTTGAAACGAGTTCTGTAAACAGGGCTTCCACTTTTTCACCTAACCCAGCTTCATAGAGATTCACGGCGAATATCTTTTTATCACTCAGAATCGGTTCCAAAATCGCGTGAAAATTCCCTTTTTCCCCAAGGGTTATGCTTTTCAATCGTGCTGAGAGGTATTCGAAAAACGGATCAGGACTCACTTGAAAAGCGGTACCATTATCATCAATTGCCAGAAGGTACCGCACCCACGCGGCAAGCGTGAGCGGTATGAGACACAAATTTTGTATGTTAAGCGTAGCGTTCGCCATATATGCCTTTATTGTTTCGCCAAACCGTATGGGTATTTTCTGAGACGTGTCGCAAATTATGCGTTGAGGTGTATCTGGCATAAAAGGGTTCGGTAGGCGCTCTTTTATCACTTGGTCGATGAACACTTTTGGTGAGACAATAAAGGGGTCCACGACCACCGGTAGTCCCTCCTTATACCCAATAATTTCTACGAGTTTCACTAAATCAGGGTCTTTCATCTCTTCACTGATTTTTGTGTAGCCTAACAGGCAACCGAAGACCGCCAACGCAGTATGTAAAGGGTTTAGACAGGTACAAACTTTCATCTTTTCCATCCTATCGACAGTCTCGCGGTCCGTGAGAAATACACCACAATTCTCAATTTTCTCAAATGGAGGCCTCCCATTGGGAAAAACATCTTCAATGACAAGGTACTGAGTCTCTTCGGCATTGACAAAGGGCGCGATATAGGTTTGCTTTGAGGTAGTACTGATGGTTGTGTCGAAAAAGCCGATATCTTCGAGCATTTGCCTAACAGTTTCGTCTGGACGTGGGGTGATTTTATCAATCATAGACAAGGGGAAAGAAACTTTCTCAGGGTTGTTAATGTAATCGAGGAAGTTTTTATCTGCATATGTCCACTTCTCTGCAAAGGTTGAGACTGCGGAGAACAGCTTTTCGCCATTATGGGAGCAGTTGTCCATACTCACAAGTGCTATGGGGAGATTTTTTTTGTAACGTTCGAAAAGAACGACGACAAGTTTACCAATATAGGATTTCGGCATATCTACAGATGAAAAGGTATGGGCAATGTCTTCGGCCACATCGGGTAAGAGATAACCATCTTGCCCGATGAAATTGTAGCCTTTCTCCGTGATAGTAAAGCTCGCTATTTTAAGACTCTCCGCGGCGAAAATTTTTCGTAGGGCGGCAAAATCTTCTATTCTATCCAAACGTAGGGCTTGGGCGACAGATCCAATAATCCTTTTCTCAATACTATCGTTACTTTTAAGGGTAACAGATAATGTGAGACAGTCATGGGGTAAGAATATTTTATCAATAATTTCACCATCGTAATCCTCGACGACAACGATACCGGTTTGCATCAATCCTTTTTCCAAAAGGGTCTGCTGGAGTACGGCCGGAAATGCACGAAATATGTTACCTGCACCGAAATGTACCCATTCGGGCATAGTTTTTGTCCGTTCAATCATCGTCATACGGTTAAATTTAGGTAAAATAATGCCAGCATTTTCCCATTGGTCTTTGTTTTGCAGTTCTGTATCATTTAATTTCATGAACTTTATACTACTTTGTTTTTCGTTAGACGTCAATACTGAGATTATATAGGGATTGATTGAGGTATGAGGGGATAGAAGCCTGGCGACGGCCTACTTTCCCGCAACAGCAGTATCATTGGCGCAGGAGGGCTTGACTTCCGTGTTCGGGAA
>JAIRSU010000011.1 GCA_031255285.1 Treponema sp.
GCCGCCTTTGATTCCTCAGAGGCGGCCGTTTTGCTGGCATAAGGAACAAACCTATTCACGGAAAACCGGTGAAAAAACACATCTTATATCTTTTGCCTCCTTGTAAAATTTTTACTGATATGGAAAAGACAACGTCACTTTATGTGCGGCATAAATCGTACGGTGGAAAAATCGCGTAAATTTTTTGCGCCGTATATCTCATGCCTAACGGGGACGCTCTCTACACAAACGAAGCGAACCCGGAAAAACGGCAGTCGCATCACGCCGCGAGCCGGTACGCCGCCGCAATAGCAACATATCAGCGGCAACGGACCGCAACCTTAAAAGCGGTCAAGGCCGGACGTTTCCGCGAAGACCTCTCCTTACTTCGCTTATATGTCTTGAAAGACATCCCCTCAAGATTTCTGCGCCGACCATCCCTCTCAGCCACAGGCTGTCCCAACACCTGCTCCAGAAAGCCGTCCTTGTGTAAAAAGCAGGAAAATGCTATACTCATGCAATTATGTAAAGAAGGCATTCTTGAAAAGCTCATTAAGGGAAAAATGGAATGATTGCGCTTTGTGGAGGCTATTGTGGCCGCTTATCGCTGAACAAGTGTTGTCTGTTACGATAGGTGTAGTGGATACGGTAATGGTGATGTCTGTGGGAGAGTCCGCTGTGTCCGGCGTATCTATAGTAGATGCGGTCAATATGCTTCTCATTATCGCGTTTAGCGCGTTGGCCACAGGTGGCTCGGTAGTGGTGAGTCAATTTATCGGGCGCCGCGATGAAATCCGAGCGCGCCTCTCGGCAAAACAACTTATGTATGTGAGCGCGGCTGTGTCCCTGCTCATCATGATATTCACTCTCGTGTCAAGGCGTTCTTTGTTGCGTCTCATATATGGACGAATCTCCGTGGAGGTTATGAGCGCGGCGGAGATATACTTCCTGTTGAGCGCTTTGAGTTATCCGTCCCTCGCCCTGTACAATACAGCCGCATCCTTATTCCGTAGTATTGGGAACAGCCGCGTACCTATGCTCGTAGCCCTCATGGTGAATATGATGAACGTGGGAGGTAATGCTCTGTTCGTATTTGGTTTTAAGCTGGGGGTTGCGGGCGCGGGTATAGCAACGCTGGCGAGTAGAACAGCCGCAGCTCTTGTTTTGTTGATAATGCTTGTTACTGACAAAAAAAGTTCTATCTCTTTGTCGGGTATCTTTAGGGTTCGACTCAACGTTCCTACCATCAAGAATATCTTGCGCGTCGGTATTCCCAGCGGACTAGAAAGTTCTATGTTTCAAATAGGCAAGGTCCTCGTCTCTCGTATATTTACCACATTCGGCACCGCGGCTATAGCGGCAAACGCGGTAAGCGGCGCTATCAATTCCTTCACGTTCATGCCGGGCAACGGCTTCGGCGTCGCTGTTCTTACTATCGCCGGGCAGTGTGCGGGCGCAAAGGATTTTGAATCTGCAAAGTACCTTACCGGTAAATTGATGAAGCTGGCTTACGCAACTGTCGCAGGCTTCAGTCTAATCATCCTTCTGACTAGAGAGTCCATTATTAGCTTGTTCGGCTTGAGTCCAGAAGCCGCGCTTATAGCCAAGAATTTCCTGTTGATACATTGTATCATGTCGCCTCTTTCGTGGCCATCTAGTTTCACCCTACCCAATGCACTCCGTGCTACAGGAGACGTCCGTTACTGTATGGTCGTCTCAATCGCGTCTATGTGGATAGTTCGAGTGAGTTTCGCTTACCTTTTCGCGTATGCGTTCCACATGGGACCTATAGGCGCATGGATAGCAATGGTGAGCGACTGGTGTGTGAGGGCGGTATTCTTCATCATCCGATGGCGGAATGGAATATGGCAGACAAAAACAGTCATTCAAGATTGACTGCGTCTTATCCTCGTTTTCCCAGACTTTAACACCCACAAGAGTATTTGCCTGCAATGTGACTAATGATATAATAAAAAATCCCCGCTTCCAGTTAATAAATAGTGACAGCTTATTCATTTTTCCTTTTCAACTTCTTTCTATACTTGCCTTAATTTCATTTCTATGACATAATAGGAATATGAGTGAAATTAGCGATTATAAACAGAAGCTATCCGAAGCCATCGAAGTGCGACGGGCTTGGATTGAAAAAAACATTATCCCTAAGCTTAAGGAAGATTTACGGGTTTTCCAATCTTCTTATACATCGCTGTATTCGGCCTTTCTCAAGAAAGGGCTTGTCGATGAGGATCCATACAAACAGGAAGCCAAATTGAGTGAAATTCAAGTGCCGGAGACGAAAAGTTTTTCCGAGAATGAAACGAATGAAAATATGTCTATTAGGCTTTCCAATTTTGATAATCAACTCGACTTTCTGGTAAACTTTTACCAGTTTGGTACTGATTTCTTAACGATCGACCGTATCAAGAAAATACTTGGCTTAATAAAGTACATTGATTGGATTCATCTCTCGACAGATTCTGAATCCTTCAATACTCGTTGTGTGGCAAAATTTGCTGCACAGGTAAAAATGGGGCTTGACCCCTTGAGTTTAAGCCTTTTAAGCGAATCAACAACGAATTTGGTACGGTCAACGGGTTCTATCGTAGGCTACTTAAAAATTCTCACGGAATTTGATAAAGAAGATTATAAACTTGCGGTGAGAAATGCCATAACGAGCGCGATGCCTGAAACGGAAGTGCCGTCTTCTGCTAAAATTAAGAAACAGTTTGCATCTGCCCTGCCCGGAAAGCCATTCTATCCCGAATTGGTTGACGAAATTATCAAGGAAGACTATGGAAAAGACGGCGCCGAATTGCGAGATGCTATTCTACATTCGCTTGTTGTTACTCAAAAGAAACAGTCCTCCGAAAAACAAGAGGTCCCCCTCAAAACCATCCTAATAGATGGTATCCATTCACTCGGTGCGGTTTCCACCACTCTTGCCGAAATAGCGTTTAAACTCGATGGAAACGAGGTGTTGTTGGAAAATAGGAAACTCTCCTTTTTTGAGAAATTCAGGCGATTTATGAAACGTATATTTAATAGCGAGCCGGATGCTGTTATCTACGAGGTAGAATATATGGATGCCGTAGATGAGCCTCCTGTCAAGGAAAGACTCAACTTCACTGAGTTTCGTGTTAATATCAACAAACGAATAAAGAATCTTGCACAGATATCCGCGAGTACAGGACCAGTTGCTGCGAAACTCGAAGCTTTACAAGAGTCTCAGCTGTTGAGTTTTATGGAGCGAAACATTCGCGACCTTAAAGGATTAGCTCGAGACTTAAACGCGCTGGACAACTATTTTAAAGCCAACATTGACCAATCCGACCGTAGCCGCGTGAAGGGCATAAAGCCTGAGCTTTCTACCATAAAGAATGCGTTTGTCAAGGCAAATCAGAGATGTTACGACTATAACGCCTTAAAAGAAGAAGCTGAGCAGTTTAAGCGGCTCGGCATAACCCAAAAATAAGGATGAACATGAAGAAACTATTGATAATAGTAGCCGTACTCTTGGTGTTTGTGGCAGATGGATTGATAGCACGCCCTGTTCAAGAGGATGATTTCCCATTCCCTAAACAGTCCACACCAATTCAAGAGGACTCGGAAGAGGCGCTTAATAATATGGCAGAAGCTCGTCCGATGCCCCTGACGCGGGATTCGCTCACCGTTACCTTTTCGACGGGTGCTGTGGAACTCGATTTCAGAAAAGCTTACTACTCGAGTGAAGCTCAAATTTTCACCGGGCTTTATGAAGGACTTTTCTCCTATCATCCATTCACCATGAAGCCAGTCCCGGCGCTCGCGTCTCGGTATGAGCTTTCCCAGGATAAGAGACAATGGACTTTCATTATTCGGGAAGGAGCAAAGTTTTCCAATGGAGACCCGGTGCGGGCAGAAGATTTCCGCGATGCATGGCTTTCCTTGTTATCCCTACCGGATGCGCCCTATTCCTCGCTCTTCGACATCATCGAAGGCGCACGAGATTTCCGCGTTGGGCGGATCGCGACGCCGGATAATGTGGGTATCCGTGTAGCAGATGGGAAACTGGTAGTCACTCTAAATGCACCCGCGGCGTTTTTCCCAAGTATGCTCTGCCATCACTCGTTTAACCCTATACATCCGTCTATGCTTGTGGATGACGCCGATTGGTCCTGTCCGATCACAAATGGTCCGTTCTCTTTGAAGGAAAAGGACGATAAGTCAATCAACTTAATAAAAAACGATCAATATTGGGATGTGGAAAATGTGAAGCTCAACACAGTCATTATAAAATTCATTGAAGATGGGGACGAGGCGTCCATACTCTGGAATTCAGGCGAAGCTCGATGGCTTGCCGGGGATATGAACATAGACACGCTCTCTGACCGGAGTGGCATAACGGTAAATGCTATGTTCGCCACCCATTACTACTTCATCCGCTCAAAGAATAAACCATGGAACGATTACCGTGTCCGCCAAGCTTTGTCACTTGCTCTGCCATGGAAGGAAATACGAAGCGGTCTCTATATGCCTGCAACAACCCTTATCTACCCCATTCCCGACTATCCAGAGATAGCTGGTATAGACGAAACGGATATGCAAAAAGCCGTAGAACTTCTTGCTGAGGCAGGCTTTCCAAAAGGTGTGGGACTGCCGGAGCTGACTATCAAGATAACGCCGTCCGCGGAGGCCGACCGTATAGCGAATCTTATGGCGACATCATGGTTTGCGCTGGGCGTGCCGGCGAAGATTGAAGTTGTGCCGTATCTTTTTTATAACGCGTCTCTTAAAGAAGACAACTACGAGGTAGGATCGACGACTTGGATAGGCGACTTCGCGGATCCTTATACATTTCTCCAGATGTGGCAGACAGACTCTAATCTAAACGATGCATGTTATAGCGACACCGATTACGAGGACTTGCTGAACAAATCCATGACGCAGGAAGACGAGGAGCGATGGGAGACCCTCGCCCAAGCCGAAGAACTCCTCTTGAATCGTGCATCGGTGCTTCCCATCTCTTACCAGCCTGCGATAAACATCATCGACACCGAAGAGATAGCCGGCTG
The DNA here is from genome assembly GCA_031255285.1 of Treponema sp. Taxonomy (GTDB): domain Bacteria; phylum Spirochaetota; class Spirochaetia; order Treponematales; family Breznakiellaceae; genus JAIRKH01. Next base: position 5,031 of record JAIRSU010000011.1, read on the forward strand.
GTTTCCTAACGTGCTTGATATACACCCTTTCAAGTACCTCTCCTTTGCGATTCTAAAACCCTTGCCGAACGTGGCGCGAAAGTAAGCGTGTTCACAATATCTACGAGTAAAAGGAATAGGGAGCAGAGGCTGTTGCGGCATAGCGCTTCTTGAATTGTACAAGCTATGCCGATAAGCTAGTTCTCTAATCAGTGTAAATTTATACCCAACGCTCTACCCCTCGCCTTACTGAATAGTAACTTTCTCGAACAGCATAAATTATTCTGTTTTTTTCTGTCTTACCAGTAGATACAAGAAAAACGGAACGCCGCCCATGGAAGTGATGATGCCGATGGGGATTTCCAGAGGCGGTAGGATGGTTCGGCTGACAATGTCGGATGCTATGACTAAAAAGCTACCTGACAGGGCGGCGAGGGGCAACAACCTTCTATGAGCAGGACCTATGAGGAGACGCGCTGTATGAGGTGCGGCAAGCCCCACAAAGCCCATGATACCTGCACCTGCAACCGTTGCAGCGGTTGCTAGAGATGCGCCCAGAATGACCGCCAGCCTGATATTTCTCACATCAAGCCCCAGACTCAACGCCGTTTCCTCATCCTGCGCGATAATGTCCAGGGCACGGGAACAAAGGAAAATCACTGTACAACCGACAGTCATAATAGGCAGGAGGGGGAGAGTCGTTTGCCATGAAGCTGATTCGAGACTCCCTAGAAGCCAATAATATACACGCTGGAGACTACCATCCTTGATAATGAGCAAGATAGAGAGGAGACTTGAGAAAAATGAGCTTATGCTTGTTCCAGCAAGGAGGAGAGTCGCAGGTTGTCTTCTGCCCGCTATGCTCCACGCTAACAGGACGGCCGACAGACTTCCCACGAAAGCTGCGACAGTAGCAGGAAACGCGATAAGCATGGCGATCCCCGCTCCGAGTGCCGCTCCAGAAGACGATCCGATGATGAACGGTTCCGCAAGCGCATTGCGGAAAACAGCCTGAAAACCAGCACCCGCCACGCCCAGACTTGCCCCGCACACGGACGCCAAAACAAGACGTGGCAGTCTTATCTGGAAAAGCACAATCGCTGTGGTTTCATCTCCTTCACCTGTGAACAGAAATAATACGCCTCGCCATAGATCGTAAAGTCCTATACGAACTGAACCGACCAGTAGACTACACAAGGAAACTATACATAAGGCAACGGCCACCAGAATGTTGATCCGTATTACGCGGTCTGTCATAACTTATTGGAATTCGGTTTGATATCCCAGAAAAATGGCTTTATAAACAAGTAAATAAAGTCGACTGTACCTTCAAATGCAGATAGAAGAGTCTTGTATTTGACATCAATACCATTGTTCCAATCCACAGACACACTTCCTCTATACAACTTTCTTTTCTTCAACTCGCGGACTTCAAACTTTTCCATGCGGACAGTTGCACTGTCTTTGAACATGGGCGCATAAAACTCAACTGTCACGGTAAAAACGCCTGTTTTCGTGAATAGCTTCTGATCTATACCGACTTTTCATAGACTTTGACACTCATTACATCGCTCAGTACTCTTTGTAAGACTTTGGGGCTGTAGGTAAACATCTCTGTCCCGGCACTGCCGGTAACAAGAATAATGCCCTCAATATAGGTGTCTGGTATGTTGACTACGGTTATAGTTCCAGACTCTGTAGATACAGCTGCTCCTGTACGGGAGGATTGGTACAATAAAAACAAAGGGAACAAGACAGCTAAAGTCAGCTTATTCATATCACCACCTTATACTATCAATAGACGATTGTCTATACCTTAAAAGGTAAACGAGTCATTGTCTTGCTAGAATGAGTCGTTGTCTTGTACGCTTCTAATAACAATTCTGGCTGGACTGACCGCAGCTGTACAGAGTTATCGGAGAAGCCTGCCTTGCAAAGCATCACGGTAACAAACCCGCCGACAAAAACCATGTATACAATCGGCGAGTATCTTGACCTGATCGAGCTGGTCGTTACAGGTTAAACTTTTTCGTTGAGTCGGCATGAATAAATATCTCGGATTTTTATGAATCAAGTTTAGCAACTGGGGAGGGACGTAACAAGGAAACTCAGACTTCGACTCGTAAAACCGAATAGTCTGCATTAGTAAACTGGAGAATAGGAGATTCGAACTCCTGACCTATAGATTGCGAACCTATCGCTCTACCAACTGAGCTAATTCCCCATATATCTTGTAATATTTTCATTTATATCTTATTATAATAATAATGTCAAGAGGTTTGTCAAGGAAATGCGAAAAATAAACGCAGGCGTTATTTTTTACAGGATTCTCTGTGTTACCGTTGTTTCACAGGGATTGTTCATAGCATCTATCACAATTTATACCATTATTGCGAGGAGTCTCGCAGAAGGGAAACCCATCTACACAGTACCGTCAAAGACGGTCTCCCAGCCTGTGCTTGAGAGCACGGACAATATCTTCACCGGCATAGGCAGAATCCGCACAACTACCGGCGACAGCCTCCCACAAACCGTCATCGTGTCTATAGCTTTCCCTTACGATAAAACAGATGCTTCTTTTGCAGAAGAACTCGCCTCGCAAATAGCCGAATTCCGTGTGCTTACCTCCTCTTTCTTTAAGAGTCTTCCTGCCAAAGACATTCAACACATGGGCGAAGATTCTGTCAAGGCAATACTCTTGGACCGTTATAATGCAATTCTTCGGCTCGGACAAATATCCGTTCTCTATTTCAATGACTTCATAATGCTTGAATAAGACAAAATTGGATGACTTCAGGAAATCTCTGCGCCCTCGAAATTTCCCTGTCAGAGAATCACATCTTGATCGTCCACGAGTATGATGGTTCCCTTCTCCCGTCCGCGTCTGAACCACGTAAGGAAATCCGCCGCGACTGTATCGGCATCGATGCGGGGGATCGGTCCGATGATATCGGCTTCCTCCCGAATTATGGAACGCCGTTGTGCAGAAATGTTTGACATGATTTTCTCTATGAAAAGGCGACTTCGTCCCTTTATCAGATAGACTATCTCTTTTTCGCTCATACCGCGTAATTTTTCTTCAATAGCACGATCCTCGGCTTTGACGATGTCATCCAGGGTATAGAGAGTTGCTCGCAGGCTGTAACCCAGCATCGGGTCATCTTGAGCCAACTCGCCAAGCATTTTCTCTCCAAAGGACACATCTGATGCTTTGAGTATGGAGGCGAGCACGTTCATGCCGTCTATTCTCTCGGTTTCAGTACTGCCAATCTTGCGAACCTTTTCCTTGAGCGCATCCGCGACCATTTCCATAACTGAAGGCGCAACTTTGTTTATTTTAGCGATACGTTTGACGATTTCAATCTTACGAGACGGTTCCGCACTATTGATAACCTCTGCCGCTAATTTCGGCGGTAAACGAGAAAGCACCATTGCCTCTGTCGCAGGTGATTCATCTTTGAAAAGAATCCCAAGCTGTTCTGCACTGAATTCCTCTAGAAAAGCAAATGGTTTGTCGACTGTTTGAGGAACCGCCTTCTTGAGGACAGATTCGCCCTTTTCTGGTCCAAACGCCGCGTACAAAAGGCTTCGCGCCTCACCAATTCCGCCTGAGAAAGACCCCTTGTAGCCGCCTGAAAGCGCCAGCAGCGACTTGAATTCATCAAGCAAGTCTTCGGCTTCTTCCACGCCTATACCATGAATCGAGGCTATCTCCTTGGATATCGCCTCAATCTGTGCGGGTTCCAATTTGGAGAGTATTTGAATCGCAGCTTCCTTCTCCATGAGGATAAGCAACTTAGCAACCTTGCGATATTTCGACTCCTTCGCAGTCTTGACGAAGTCAAAGGTAGTTTTTTGTTCAAGAAATTCCGCCAAGTCTTCAGGTTTAACCGAGGAGGACCGCATCATATACCCTCCCTATAGTCGCGCCAGCCTTTGCACGGTGGCTTAAATGGTTTTTTTTCGTAGGAGAAAGCTCCGCGACCGTGCACCCAAGCTCTGGAATGAGGAAAATTGGATCATAGCCAAAGCCGCCTTGACCCCGTTTTTCACAGGTGATTTCCCCTTCTAGTGTTTCCTGTACAGCGAAAAAGCGGTCATCTCCCAAAAACAGAACCATAGCACACACGAAATGGGCTTTTCGATTCGGATTATTGCCCAGTTCTTTCAAAACGAGCCTATTCTTTTCGGCATCCACGAGATTCTTCCCTACGGTATTCCCGTAGCGCGCCGAAAGAACGCCTGGCCTGCCATCTAATGCCTCTACGCAGAGTCCTGAATCGTCAGCTACAACTGGTTCTTTAACGATGGCGAATAAGGTCCGTGCCTTAATCAATGCGTTCTCCAGAAACGTCGAGCCTGTTTCTTCCGGTGCAAAGTTGATACCTACATCAGAAGGTATATTGACCACGTGCGCCGCATCATGGATTGCAAAAATTTCGGCTAACTCACGCCTTTTATGTTCATTACCTGTGGCAAACCAAATTTTCCCCACTCTCTTATTCCTTTACAATACGCGATAGAATCCCGCCTTTAAGTAAAGGGATTCGTCATATCCAACCAGAATCGGATGGTCGGGCGGCTGGTGACGAAAAGCGATTTGGTGGAGGCGGCGTTCCGCGTCGAGCGCCGCGGATGCGATTATCCGACGAAACCGATATTCATTGAGCGCATGGCTACAAGAACAAGTTACCAGAATGCCGCCCGGTTTGAGCAAGCGCAATCCACACTGGTTGATCTCCCTGTACCCACGCACAGCATCATCCAGCGCCGTATGGGTTTTTGCGAAAGATGGAGGGTCAAGAACCACCATATCAAATCTTTTCTCTGTACGTTCCATTGTGCGGAGTACCTCAAAAACATCCTCTTGTATTGGAATAATAGCATGATCAACCGCATTCAGGCAGGCGTTTTTTCGGAGGACGTTTATCGCGGGGGTGGACGTGTCAACAGCAGTAACTTGCGCTGCACCGGCGCGTGCGAGGTGAATCGTAAAGCCGCCTGTATAGCAGAACGCATCAAGTGCACATCCACCATGACGCATGAGAGACGCGGCAAAGGCGCGATTCTCACTCTGGTCGAGAAAATGTCCTGTCTTTTGCCCTCCCCTGATGCGAACCACGAAAGGCAATCCATTCTCAAAGATAACGATGCCATTCTCAGGAAGAGAACCACGAATCAGTCCTTCCCTTCTAGTCAGTCCTTCCAATTCTCTCACTTTTACATCGGATTTTTCGATGATACCGGACGGTTTTTCCCAAATGAATGCCTCGTCAAGAGCTGCAAAGATTTCTTCTCGTCTACAATCCATACCAAAGGTTAGAAATTGGATAGAAAGCCACGAGCGGGGCGGTCCCAGAGCGCTTTCCACTGAAGAGAAGGAAATCGGATGTTCATGAACCGCATGATCAACATCATCCAATGGCCATCCTACGAAGCGGTCTATGATGAGTCCGGGCAGGAAGTCTGCCTCGGCGAACACAAGTCTGCATGACTCACGGGAGAAATCATAGTTCCTTCGCTCAACAGCTTCACGAAACCGCCGCTTGAAGAAGCCTTTGTCTATGCCTTCCTTTGAGGGGCTGTAGATGCGGGCGATGATTTTTGAATGCGGATTCACCAAAGCGCGTCCAAGATAGGTTCTCCCGATGCTCTCCACGTCTGCGGTTTCCCCCGGCTCAAGAGCCGCAGGTCCTGACGTCCCAAGTATTTCCTTGACTTCGTTATCATAAACCCAAGGATGCCCTGCGAAAATACGTCTTTCCTGTCCATGCTTCAGAATAATTCTTTTCCTCACACGTACACTTTAGCGTATTTTTGAGAAATCGGCAAGACCATACGATATACGATAGTTCACAGACGAACACAATGAAGCCAGAAATCTCCACAGACTGCGCTTGTTTTAGGACTTCGCACAGGTACAGCCAGTTAGACGACTTTTTAATGAGCGGACGTTGCCAATATCTGTAATCGCCTCAAAAAGTAAAAAATTTGTTTGACAAAAGTGAATTTCTCCTGATAAAATAAAACATGATGGAACATGGATGTATATCTAAATGATTCCATCGCAAAGGGTAATGAGTTACCTTTTATAAAATGTGGAGGATTATATGAAACTTGAATTGCAGAATTATTTCAAGAAGCCGGATAAGGGTACGGTACTAGTAACGGGAGCCGTATTCTTATGGGTATTTATCGTTAACGTATCTTGTAACTCGTTTATTTTTCCTGCGATTGACAAGATATTGACCGCTAGCGGAAAGTTTTTCCCTAACGTGTACAATTCATTCTCAAGCCCTTCATGGCCGATGTTCTTTGTTGCTATCCTGTACTTCATCATGGGCAACGACCCGAAGAAGGTCCCAGAGATTTTCTTTGGCGGGGCGCTCGGACTCCTGATGACTCTGTTTCTCTTCTGGGCGACTTGGCAGTTGATGGCGCAAAGCGCAGTGTTCAGGGGAGAACCAGGGCTGATGGAATTTAAGTATGCCTTTATTCCGGTGATATTTGTCATTTTGGGACTGATTATCATGGGAGGAACCGTCTGTCCCCTCTTCTTCAACAATGCGTCCTTCGCTTACTTAATAGCAGGTTCAATTTCCATTGGGAAATTCTACTATACCCCGGACGGCGTCCAGCTTTACGCACGGGAAATCGGCAACAACTTTCTGGTTTTCCTCATCGGCGGCGGAATCTTCTTATGCGGCTGTATCCTAATTCAGAAGCTGTTGATTCAATGGCTGACGGCTCAGGCGATGAAAGCCGCGGGTCAGACTAAGAAATAAACGCGGTGGAAGACCGTTGCCTGCGCAGGGAAGGAAAGTTCACCCATAAATTATGCAGACTTTCCTTCCGTAAGGGTAGATATTCGTTATTTAGCGTAGGCATAGAGGAACTGTTCAAAAATCGGCGTCCACCATTCTATATAGCCCGCCTTTGTGGGATGGGTTTCATCTTTCATCCAGAGTTTTCGTTGTGCCGTGGTGATATTGTTGAAACCCTCGTCGTTCCATAGGTCCAGTACGCCGATTCCCCACAGCGCCGACAGCTCATTTAAACGGTCGACCATCTTTGCATACCGCTCATCGTTGCGCTTGGAACACGAATAAAACAGTACAGGACAACCCCATGTCTGCTGGACATACGTTATGATGTACTCCATAGCGCCGGTGATCGTTGTTTTGTCGTAGGCGCTCAAATTACCCGTGGGACCCACAATATCGCCGAGATTAAGCATATCCACTGTGCCGCCCCCTGTATCGTTAGTCGAAAGCTGGCAGATAAACATATCCACGTCAGCATTTTTATCGAACTTCGAGCCAAATTCCATCCGATGCACATAAGAATTCTGGTTTTTATCCATCAACGTTGTACCTGTAACAGCTTCCACAACAACAGTACATTGATCGCGTTTCGCAATATAGTGCGGAAAAGCCATTCCCTGACTGCCATAGCCTATCGTAACGGAAGAGCCCAGAAAATAAAGGGTTTTGCCTTTCAACGGACTATCCGCCAATGCCTCGGTTTTTTCCACATCATAATCCGATGAATTGCCGTTTGCGCCGCATCCCATAAAACCAGCAAGCGTAAACGCCGCGGCCAGCACCGCTACGATTTTCATTATACATCTTTTCATCATTTTCCCCCATCGTGGTATGTCAAAGCAATTATATACCATCAAAGCAAAGAAGTAAATATCCACGTTGATAAAATTCAGCGGCGCTGCATATCGGCGTATAAACCCTTTGTAACGGGACGTTGAGGATAAGATACGCTAAAAAATAAAAAAAAGTTTGACAATTCTGGAATTTAGCAGATACAATTATATCAACTGGATTGTAATCATCTTAAACAATCCGGCTTTGTATAAAAGGTAACAAAGGGTATCTTTTATCGAAATATAATGTATGGAGGGTTTTATGAGTGAAAAATACATTATCGGTATAGACAGCGGTACACAAAGTACGCGCGTAATTCTTTATGATAGCAAAGGCAATCGTATTGCAAAAGGTTCGGCGGATCATCCTAAAATGGTCTCTTCCCATCAGGGCTGGATGGAGCATGGGAAGGCTGATATTTGGGAGGCGCTGCGGGCGGCGGCGGCGGATATGTTCGCTCACTTTACGGGAAACGCCGCAGACATCGCTGCTATCGGATTGTCAAGCCAGAGAGCGTGTTTTCTAGCTCTTGATAAAGAGGGAGAGCTTCTTTCTAATCCTATCAGCTGGCTTGACGAGCGCTGGCGTATGAATATCCCTGTTATGGGGCAAGTAACCAATGACGTCGCCGATCCTTTGTATAAATTGTTCTGGCCTTACTATTCAAAGGCGAACTGGTTCAAGTTCAACAATCCAGAAGTCTATTCAAAGGCGGTAAAGTATCTGGGAGTTTCTGGCTATCTTGGGTATAAATTGACCGGCGGCTTTTACGAATCTATTTCTAACAGCATGGGCTGGCCCTATGATATTATCAACTGGAAAGCCTTTGACGGGGATGCAGAGATTGAGGCTATGGGTATGCGGCGGGATCAAGTTGCGGAGCCGATTTCAGCGGGGACCATTATCGGCAAGATTACGAGCGAGGCGGCGGCGGCTACAGGACTGCCCGAAGGCTGTCCCGTAGCGCTTGCGGCTGGGGATAAGCAGTGCGAACTTCTCGGCGCAGGCGCGGTAAAGCACGGGCAGGCGTATATCACCCTGGGGACCTTGAGCGGTCTAGATATTGTCTGTAATGAATATAAACCGTCCCCTGATTTTTCCTACTTCACCTATTTAAGCGCCTTTCCCAAGCTTTATAATTATGAGTCTATGGCGAATAGAGGGTTCCTCCTCGTATCATGGTTCAGGGATAACTTGGGCGATGGTTTGATAGAGGCGGCTAAAGAAGCGGGAATTTCCGTAGAAGCCCTGCTGGACCGGGAGGCGGAAGTAATCCCGGCGGGTTCCGAAGGGCTTGTGGTTCTGCCTGATTGGTCTCCGTCTGCGGTACATCCCAGCGGTAAAGGAATATACCTCGGCTTTGACGATCGTCATCATCGGGGGCATATGTTCCGTTCTTTGGTGGAAGGCATTATGATTCAGATCAAACTTGGCACCGCCAAAATGAGCGATTATCTTGGTTTGGCTATTAACGAACTTCATATCGGCGGGGGCGGGAGCAAAAGCAGTTTTACCGCTCAAATAATCTCCGATTTGTTCAATGTGCCGGTGTACCGTACAAGAGAGTCGGAAAACTGCTCTCTCGGCGCGGCCATGTGCGGCGCAGTAGGAGCGGGAATCTACTCTGATTTGGACGGGGCGGTAGACGGTATGGGCAAAAACTATGATAAGTTCCTGCCGAACAAGGAAAATCATGAACTCTACGAATCTCTGAGCAAGAACGTCATAGAAAAACTCTATCCTGCACTGGAAGGAGTCCTGAAAGACCTGATAGAGCTTACCGCGAATAAGCAATAGCCCTGTCAAAGAGAGAGCGCGCTGACGGTCGGATCATACACCATGCGCCTGAATTTCCAGCACGTCCAGCCAAACGACTGGACGTGTTATGTTTCTGCAAGTCGCGGTCAGCGGCGCTCTCCGCTCTGAGCGCCGCCCGTTAAAAAGCCATAGAACAGCCGAAGCCTGGGACCCTGACCCTGGCGTGGCGGGCGCGCTTGCTCTATTCCAGGTCCGTCCGCGGGAATTTCCGCGCAAAACCGTTTGACAATTCGCGTCTTTTAGGTAAAATATTTGCTTATGAAAGCAGAAACATATATCGAAAAAACAGCGGCTGACAGCCGATTCAGGATACCCCCCTCCCATACTGTACTACTGTACTGATTGGACAAAACAAACAAGCCTACGAAACCATGAATATTCTCATGCGATTCAGGACAAGGGACCGCGCGGTCTGTTCAATGCGGGGAGACCGCGAATCTTTCAATTCTGCAAAGGAAAACGGGCGATGGAACGATTGAGCCGCCCGCATCGCTCGTTACAAAGAACGACTCGTTAGTCCCAACTGACGAATCATTCGTTACAACTTACGAGTCATAAGTTTTAACTTACGGGGCAAAAGTTTCAACTTACGAGTCAAAAGTTTTAACTTACGAGTCAAAAGTTTCAACTTACGAGTCAAAAGTTTTAACTTACGAGTCAAAAGTTTTAACTTACGAGCCAAAAGTTTCAACTTACGAGCCAAAAGTTTCAACTTACGACTCATAAGTTTTAACTTACGAATCATAAGTTGTAACGGCAAAATCAGAAGTTGTAACGGTAGAATCTTTCGTTATAACGAATAAAGGAGTAAAATATGGCGAAAAGCACCGATTGGACGCCGACGGCAAGAACGTCGGTCCTAACGATGTGTCGGAAATGGTTGTCGTACATGACGACAGGACTGCGGGTAATTCTGTAAGAGGGGCGCGGGCGGCGCCAGACGCCAGAGTGACTGGCGCCACTGTCAACTATTTTGAATGCATAACTTCTATTCCATTCCAGTTTTCAGGCGGCGGGTCTTTTGTATAAGCTTGAGCGCGGACGAGCAAGTTCTTTGCATTAAAATCATCAGGTAAAAGCACGAGCACTTTTTGGAAACAGGCCGCAGCATTCGCGAAGGACCGCTGGTAGTAAAGCTGTACGCCTTGATTATGAATAGACCATGCTTTTTTCTCATTGTCATCAGCATCGCGCTTGACGGTGAAGATTTTTACTCCTTTTGTCTTGCCTTTGACGGCTACGGTATCCAGAAGCCGCGCTGAAAGCCGCTCTTGTTGCAGTTGGGGACCAATTTTGTTATAGAGCGGTTCGGAGATTAGCAATTCCGCATGGTACATCTTGGTAAGTCCCTCCATACGGGAAGCGAGATTGACTGTATCGCCGATAACCGTGTAGTCCATTTTCCGTTCACTCCCGATATTGCCTACAGTTACCACGCCGTAGTTTACCCCCACGCCGATATGAAATTCTGGTTCGCCCAATTCTCTTTGTTTCTCGTTGAAAGTCTTCAAGGCGTCTATCATATCGAGACCCGCGAGCACAGACTGCATAGCATCGTCCTCATGGCTTACAGGCGCGCCCCAGAACGCCATGATTGCGTCTCCAATATATTTATCTACAACGCCGTTACGGTCCATGATAATATCAACCTGTCCGGAAAAGTAGCGGTTCAAGGAACTAACCAACCTGTCAGGTTTCATACCTTCGGATATAGTGGTAAAGCCGCGAATATCGGAGAAAAGGATTGACAAGTTGCGGTTGTCGCCCACAAGCATGGAGTCTGGTGATACAAAAAATTTATCAATAACGTCTTTCGGGACGTATTTCTGGAAAATCCTCCGTATACGGTGTTCTCTTTTTTGCGCCATGACTGCGTCGAAGGCGTGTTTTTTAATTTGCCGATACGCGGCTTCCAAGCCCGTGATCATGGCATTGAACGTCTGTGCAAGCGCACCTGTCTCGTCACGGTAAACGACTTCCACCCTTTCGCTCATATCGCCGCTTTTTATGATAGCGTCCATGCTTGCGGTCGCTTTAGCAAGCGGTTTTGTGAGCATACTTGAGAAGACAACGAGCAAAACGACTGCGATGCACGCAGCAGCAAGAGTAACGAAGATAGTTTGAGCAGTGATTCTATCCACATCACTGTAAAAAACAGCTCGCCGTTCGGTCAAAAGCACGTACCAGTTGAAAGGCGTGAAGTAAAACGCCCGGAACACCCGTTCTTGTCCTCCGATAACGACGCTCATGACGCCGTTATTCTCTTGGTGGAGCAACGTCAGCAGCTTTTCTTTCTCTGCGTCTGAAGCCGTTAAGGTTTCGTCAGAGGTACACATGACGGTCCCGCCCGTTTCGTTCACTGCGAGAATAATCTCTGTTTTACTGGTAACGACGCTTCTTGCATAGATTTCAACTGCGTTCTTTGCGGCTTCTACCATATCGGCTCTGCCTGCATAGTTGTTTTCAACGAGCAAAGCCCATTGGTTTTCGGCGTACTTTCGAACTTCTGATATCTTGAAGCCCAAAAAACGTTCCGCAGCGTGGTTTACGCCGTCTACCGCAGTAACGTATGACGCGGTTTGAGACAAAATCAACGTGATAACAATAAGCGGCAAAACAACCAGAATTATTTTAAATTTTATACGCATACTCACTCTCCTTCAATTATAGAAAATATAGAAAATAATAATTATCATATGAAAGTTTATCGTGCAATTCCCTTGCGGCGGATAGCTATCGCTCTTTTATTCACGGCGCCGCCGCATTAGAACAATCTCTCAAACAAATTGCTCGATTTTTTAAATTTTTGATACTTTTGCAAGGTTTTTATCTTCGTTTACTACATCGCCAGAAATATCAAATCAAACAGCCTTTTTTGCACCAAATTTCATAAACGATAATAATTCACGACTATTATTACCTGGAAGTCGCGAAATGATCTTATCATTTGAATTAATTAGTTTTATTTACTCGATTAGGATATCATCACAGTCCCTGTCAAAAATAGTAAAACTAGGAGAAAGAAAACTATCTGCCAAATATTTCCCATGTGTTTTTTGATGATACTTTAAAGCCTCATTACATACTTTTCTATTATTTCCCGTAATATCGTATATATTCATATACTTTATTATAATATATTAAATACTTTTGTCAACCAATTTAGAAAATTTGGCGCATAATAAGATGTATATGACAGCTTTGTGGCTAATTTTTCAAAAATCAGAAATAGATTGGATATAAGCAGGCTATAGAAGGAACGCGGACTTCTCCCATTCTGCGATTTTTTCCTCGATTTTCGCGGCAAGATCGTTAATTTGTGCCTGAACCGCCCGCGCCTTTTCACTGTTGGTATAGACTTTCGGCGTCTCCAGCTCCGCTTCAAGCGACGCCTTCTCCTTTTCAAGCGCATCAATAGTGGACAAAAGGGCAACCTCGTATCGTTGTTGCCGCCGCATCTCAGACTGTCTCTGTTTTTCCGCCAAAAACCGCTCTCTGGCGTCACCTTTTTCCTCGAAGTTTTCAACCTTCGATCGCATTCCTTTAGATTCCACCACCTCTTCAGTAGCAGTCTTTTCTAGATAATAGCCATAATTGCCGTAAAAAAGACGGACGCCGGATGGTGCATCTTTACTAGAAATCTCTAATGTTTTCGTGGAAAGCCCTTCCATGAAAGCACGGTCATGAGATACGAAGACCACCGTACCAGTAAACGCCTTGAGTGTGTCCATGAGCACATCCTTTGACTGAAGGTCAAGGTGGTTAGTCGGTTCGTCGAGAATGAGGAGATTCAATGGTTTGAGAAGCATTTTTAGCAAGGCGAGGCGGCTTTTTTCACCGCCAGACAGCACAGCAATACTCTTGTCAATATCATTTCCTCGAAACAAAAACGCTCCGAGCATATCGCGGATTTTTGGTATGAGCGCAATCGGAGCATCTGTTTCTATATATTCGAGGACACTCTTTCTACCATCCAAATCGTTTAAGGTTTCCGCCGCGTCCTGCGAGAAATAACCCGCGACAATTCCCGTGCCATAGGTAACGGTCCCTTTGAAATCCGCATCTTCACCAGCTAAGATTCGCAATAGGGTCGTTTTACCCGCGCCGTTTCGCCCCACGACAAGCAATTTTTCTCCACTATCGAGCATCAAGTCAAACTCTCCAAAGATCCGTCGCATCCCATAATATTTACTGAGACCAGCAATCACAAGCGCGGTTTTACCGGAATGAGGCGGCTCCGGGAATCGGACGCTCATTCTTTTGAGCGACTCAGGGATTTCAATGCGTTTCATCTTTTCAAGTCGTTTGATACGCTCCTGTACCATTGCCGCCTTTGCCGCCTTGTAACGGAAACGCCGAATCAGGTCTTCGGATTTGGCGATTTCTTCTTGTTGCTCGTGGTATCGCTTGACGAGACTCTCCATCTCCACCTTGCGGACTGCCTCGTAAGCCGTGTAATTGCCTACATAACGTTTGAGTTGTCCTTGACATAGTTCGTAAACCTCGTTAATGGTTACATCCAAGAAAAAGCGGTCGTGAGATACAAGAACGTAACCACCTCGAAAATCAGTAAGCCATTTTTCAAGCCATGTCAACGCCTCGATATCCAAGTAATTGGTCGGTTCATCAAGTAGGAGAATGTCCGGCGTCTCCAAAAGTGTCTTTGCAAGGGCGATTCTCATCTGCCATCCACCGGAAAACTCCTCGACTGGACGATTTTTGTCTCTCTGCGTGAAGCCAAGCCCTTCTAATACAACTTGAATTTTCTGTTTTCGCGTATCATAACCGGAATGTTCTACTATTTCTGATAAAACATGGTATTCTTTAAGCAATTTCGCACTTTCATCATCATTTTTAATATTTCCAAAAGCGGATGCCAGAGTTTCCATTTGTAAGATGAGCGCCTTTACGGGTGAAAATACTTTTTCCACCTCATCATAGAGGCTATTTCCCCGGTGAATCAGTCCGGTTTGCGGGAGATAGGAGATACGACATCCTTTCTGAACGGATTTTTCTCCAGAATCCGGTACTATAATACCGGCTATCACTTTCAGTAGACTCGTCTTGCCCGCGCCGTTAGCACCAACGAGTGCTGCTCGCGTCCCAGATGTAATGACGAGACTCACGTTCTTTAAAATATCTCTGTCCCCAAAGGCAAGGGAAATTTTTGAAAATTGAACCATAATTCTACCGTTTACGCATAAACCACGAATTTCTAAATTACCATACAGCGTCCAAGTATTTTCCTTTCTTCACATATACAATCTCATGCTTGCCATTTTGTGGATCACGGAGGTTTTATAACACCTACCTACTCTGTCAACATGGTTATACGGATAAGTACGTAGGGAATACATGGGGAATCGGTATATAGATAATATTTTTGTCTTTAGTATACCAGAAAATAATGTTATGTTAGCATGGGAAGCAACTTTTGATACAGAATTCCTTGTATAATGCCATTCGATTTCATTGTGAAACTGTTCTTCGTCAAGAATACTATTCAACACAACTTTTAGGTAATGATGATGGTCGGATTGCAATGCAAGATAAAGTGAAATTTGTCGACTTCAGAATACGGTACACCTCCAATAGACAAATCAGCATATAAATTCAGACACGCCGACAACCTCGTATCTATCTTCAGGGTATATCTGCTACCGCATTTGCTTGATAACATCTGACACTGTACCAATGGAATAACCTTCTTTTACGAGGGCGTCGAGCAGGACGTTGATACGGTCAAATAGATAGTCATTACGATCGCCAGACAAGAGCCCAAGCCGTATAGGGATAATGGAACCTGCCTGTTTTATCTCCATAATACGGTCGACCATACCAGACGCTGATACCTGTGGGATACCCATACGCACTACATCATCATTAGAGAAGGAATCCATTGGATCTATGTCTCGGTTTATGGTACGGTAACCCGCCTTTAACGCGGCAGCATCAATGTCGGAGGACACGACGTAGAAAGGCGGATGCCATAGGAGTTGTAGTTCCTTGCCCGTTATCTGAAAAAACTCATCTTCATTTCGTGCAAGTCCGCGTGATATAAAACCGGCGTCTATTTGGTACCGGGCTGTCGACAGGTTGATGATAGCGAAAAACATAGAGGCGGTTTCATGCCCTGCATCTGCGATATCCTGAACTGCTTGAGGATGCCGTCGCATGAATTCGCCATTCAAAAAAAATGTCGCCTTAATTCCAAAAGCGTCAAGTACGGCAAGTGTGTCGTTTAAACCTGTATTATCATCATACAAATCAAAACAAATCGCTACAGATGGTTTATCCAACGGCGTGGAATAGGTCGAGCCATCATTCCTCTCTGTTTCCTGATTTCGGGGCTGCCGAGGCAAAGTCCCTCCACCGACTCCATTTATCCGCAGAAGAGGCAGAGTTCCCACAGACACCGCATTTCGTATCATAGGCAGGTTCTTGAAATCACCTGTATTCTGCTTTTCAAGGTAAACGCGATAACGTCCTGAAACAACAGATGCCTCGCGGACAGTCGGCGTGTCTATTTCACTCCATGCGTCCTGTCCATCCGTCACAAACCACTTTTCCCCGATCCGCGCCAAAATCCTCGAGGGCTCGCCCAGCGTCATGGTTGGAGATGTTTGTGCTTCAAAAGCAAAAGCATCCGCAGACGCAAGACAGACGAGACCACGTTCCAATCCATCTCTGCCGATAAAAACACGCTCTATCTTCTTTGCGTCCCCAATGACAAATTCCTCATTCCCAAGCCATACACAGGAGTAGGTCTGACTCTCACTCACATCTTGTAGTACCTGTAGATTAACATTATCAAAAAGGACAACACCTTTCTCATCCCAGAAGAGAATTTTCTTTCCATCCGGTGAGAGCGTTGCATTCAGGAATACAGGAATCGTCATGGGCGTAAAAGCATTGTATGCCACACCATAAGACGCAGTATTCAACCGAAACGCCGTGGAGATCTTCTGTCGCTGTTTGCGGACACCCGCGACAATCGTTAAGGAGTCGGATGCCCATAGTACCGTAATCTTGAAACACGATTCAGGCAAACGGAGGAAAGGTAGGTTGTTGACATCATTTGTACCCAGAGGATACAAGAAAATATTCTTATCGCCCTTGAAAAATAACAGTGCATTTGAGTCCGGGGAAACGTAGAATTCGTCAAAATTCTTATCAAAGGTAAAAGGGAGAGTTCCTACCAATACACCTATTCCAAGGAAATCGCGATAGATAGAACGGAAAAATACTTCAGAACCGCGTACTCGATAGACGGTAGAGCCTTTTATATAAAAGAAATCGCCTGAATTACCCCAGGCCGCCGAAGTAATGACACCTTCACCTATGAGACGATAACGATCGTCTTGAGAAGCTGTGCCGTCAACCGGGTAATAGTAGAGGTTTCCCTCGCGTTCATAAATGAAAACTTGGGAATCTGGGCTCCAGAGCGCCGGAAAATGCCTATCCGGGCGTTCTACATCGGCAGAGATGAAGGTCTCTTTGCCCGAATCAACATTCATAAGTACCAGATTCCCGTAAGCCGCACTTATCGGCTCAATCCGTATTATCCACTTACCATCCCTCGACATCGCGATAGGTTCGATTCGCCCCTTGGGTGCCGAAATATTCTCGACAAAAGACTCAAAGCCATTCACTAGATCAGGTAGTCCGCCTCTAGCCGGTATCCGTGCGCACCCAAAGGCGTTCTGAATCTGAATGACGTTGCCATTCTCAAGAGAAATCATTTTTTCGGGAAACATAGTGAGCTGTCGCATCGACAAATCGGTCAGACGCGACAAAAAGAGGACATCCTGACTGGAATTTCCTGTACCCGAATAGTGGGCTTGAAAAAGAAGTCGACTGTCGTTGGACAGATCAAGTCCGCTGAAAGACATCTCTGCAGATAGAGGAAAAGCTAAAAAACAGAAAAAAAACAACTTATTTTTCATATTTGAAATTTTCCAAGAACCTTTCGAGTTCCTTTTCCATGGATTCCAATGCGGTTTCCAGTTGCACAAGCCGAGAAATGGAGTACTGTATCCTTTTTCCTAATAAACGCTCACACGTTTCATCTAAAACAGTTTCAAAAGGAATATTTTGTAGGTGGATAATAGGTTCTCTTGTCATTTATTCATTACTGGTAACGACAAATGTTTCCGCTATATCATCAGCGGAAATAACGACTCCTTTATCAAACGCCCGTATGAAAGTTGTGGCTGCGATAAAGCCTATCAGAATAAGCACTAACTTACGCATAAATCCTCCGAATGCTTAAAAAAATTAAGGTTCAGAATCCGCTAGGAAAGCACAATAACCCAAGAAACACAGCATTCTTATTTCATCTAAATTTGTTTTGTTGGATTATCATCCTTTTCGCATCATCATCAAAAATTTTAAACATTATACCACATTAAAGAAAATAATCAAGTAGGAAAACGTCTAATATAAAACCCTCAAATCCCGATGAGGCCACCCCTCGTGTATGGCAGGGGCTCTAATACACAGACAGATTGACAAAACCGCATATTTTGTATATAATAGACAAAGTATGGACTATAGAAAACTTTTATTAAAAATCACAGATAATTGGTCTGCGAAAGTACTTTCTATCGCATTCGCTATTGTGCTTTTCGTCTTTCACAGGACAAGTACCATGGAGGAGCGTTTCTTTTCCGTGCCTCTGAATGTAGAAACGGATGGGAGTTACACCCCTTCAAGCTCTTATGAACACAACATCCGAGTGAGCTTACGCGGAGAAGCGAACAGTATTCGTCCGATTCTGGAGAACGATATTGAGGCGTTTATTGATATGAAGAGCAGGGGTAAAGGTTTCTATCGTCTGCCAGTGCAAATCCGTAAAAAAGGTACAGCTATAGGCGTAGAGCCGCTTGAAATAACAGTTGACCCTTTGGAAGTAGCCCTATCTATAGACCACAAGGTGAGCAAATATGTGCCGCTCACAGCAAACATCAAAGGTGTTCCCAAAGATGGCTTCAAATTGGCATCCTCGACACTCGTACCAAACCAAGTGGTGATTGACGGTCCGTCCGACATCATCGCAAATATTACAGAGCTTTTTACTGAAGATATTGACATTGATGGCAGGGATGAGGATTTTTCTGTTGTGGTGAATATTTTGAACGACGAGCCTCTTGCCATAATTCGAGGAAACGGTTCTGTCGAATATAAAGGTTTTGTTCAGACAATCATATCACAAAAAGTTTTAAACCAACTCCCCATTATTGTGAAAGGTTTGGACAGCAAGCAGACCGCAGAATTGAACATTAAAACAGGAAGCGTCGCACTTTCAGGGATTCGCCAGGCGCTTGAAGATTATGTGATGTCTCTCTTATCGACCGATTCTACACCTTTGAGCGTAGATTGCTCAAACATCAATGACCTAGGTGTCTACGAATTACCCGTTATAGCCACAGTTCCTCCCGAATTCGCAGTCATAAAAACAAATCCTCAAAAAGTATCAGTACAGGTCTTCGCTAAAGAAGAATAGATTCCAAGAAGGAGACGTGGGAATGTTTGGAATAGGAATCGATATTGTTCAAGTGAATCGATTTAAACGGTGGTTCGAAAACCCAATGCTTTTAGAACGGTTTTTCCACAAAGAAGAACTAGCGGATGTCTTGTCCCGTGGTGTGGGAAAAACACAGTCGCTCGCCGCCCGCTTCGCCGCAAAAGAGGCTTTCGGCAAAGCACTTGGTACAGGGCTTACAGGTTTGTCTTTGAAAGACATCTACGTAAAAAATAATAAGAACGGTATGCCTGAAATGGTACTGGTAGGCTCCGCAAAAGCCGTTTTCGAAGCAAGCGATGCAAATCAAGTCCATCTGTCACTCTCCCATGAAAAAAATTATGCCGTCGCCATAGTTGCCGTCAGCTAATAGGCTTCGCTTGTTTTAGGAGTTCACAACGACTGTTGTATGAAAGGAAGTTCTGCTGACACCATAAGCGAAATCTTTGGATAGCAGAATCTCAGTTGTGCAAGGGGCGCTTGGAAAGCGTCCCCCTTCCAATAAGGAGAAAAAGAAAATTGAAAAGACAGAAGATACTCGTGCATATCTCGCTGGTCGCTCTGTTTGCAACTCTGATCGCCGCAGGGACGTTTATCATCATTCCTTTGGGACCAGTGCCTTTTGTTTTGCAAAATATGTTTGCAATGCTGTCTGGACTGCTGATGGGACCGTTTTTGGGAGGCGGGGCTGTTCTGCTCTACCTCATGGCTGGAGCAATAGGTGCACCAGTGTTCGCAGGAGCATCTGGTAGCTTCGCTCACTTTCTTTCACCGTCCGGCGGATACCTCTATGGTTACTTCTTGTCCGCAGTTGTAGCAGGATTCATCGCGGGAACGCCTCGCTTGGAAGCCAAAATTTCACTGTGGCGCACCATTATTGCAGGCGCGTTAGGACTGTTCGTGGTCTATATACCAGGTATTGTCCAACTCAAAATTATCTTACAATGCACATATCTCGAAGCCTTCACATACGGCTTCTTCCCTTTCCTTATCGGAGACGCTGTAAAATGCACAACTGCAATCGTCATCGCACCCCGATTGCGACGAATCGTGGCTGGTCGTTTATAAAAAATGGAAAAGATACTCTCCTTACGCAATATCTCAAAAAGATTTCCAGACAAAGGTGTTGTACTCGAAAACGTGAGTCTCGACGTGTTTGAAGGTGAATGTCTCGTGTTGGCTGGTGCAAACGGTTCCGGAAAAACCGTGCTTATGCGTATCGCCTGCGGACTTATGGAGCCAGATGCTGGGGAAATCTTGTTCCGCGGAATGCCTATCAATAAGGTGAAACGTGGCTCTATAGGTATGGTTTTCCAAGAGGCGGATAATCAAATTCTGGGAGAAACCGTAGCCGAAGATGTCGCCTTTGGACCAAAAAACTTGCGTCTTTCAAAAGAAGAAGTCAAAAGACGGGCGGATGTCGCTCTTTCAGCAATGGGACTGACAGAAAAATATGAATATTCTCCACGCCGACTGTCCGGCGGTGAAAAACGGCGGCTCGCTGTGGCTGGCGTTCTGGCTATGGGTTGCGAAACGCTCATCATGGACGAACCTTTCGCTAATCTCGACTGGCAGGGTGTCCGCCAAACCCTTGAAGTCGTCGTACAAATAAAAGCACAGAGCAAAACACTGATAATTCTAACCCACGAACTCGAAAAAATACTCGCCTTTGCGGATAGACTCGTCATACTCGAACACGGCAGTCTCCGCGTCAACGGCAAACCTATAGATGTACTCGATAGGCTCGACCCAAACTGGGGTGTACGAGACCCACGCTCCTCTTACGCTACTATCGCAGATTGTACATGGCTGTAATTTTGTTTTCTTATCAGCACGGCGATTCCCCACTCCACCGCTTGTCCCCAATAGTGAAATTCTTGGGCCTCGTTGGTTCATCAGTGATTTCTTTCATTGCTTTCCCATGGGGCTTCGTTTTTTCTGCGACCATTGTCCTAGGAGCCGCTTTTATCGCCCGCATCCGCATTACGGAACTTTTCCAAGGATGTACAGGGCTTGTATTCTTATCCGTGCTTACTATACTTTCCCGCTCATTCATCCGTGAGCCTTCCTTAAGCTGGGACATGAGCGGTTTTTTAAATGGACTTACATTTGGAACGGGGTTATTGGTCTCATTCGTAGGCGCAAGAGTATTTTTTGCTATAACTACAATGGCGCAATTGAAAGACACGCTTAACCGCATTCCTCTGCTCTGGTTTCAACGGATTAGTCTATGTTTAATGCTAATGATTGGATTTTTACCGCGTTTTTTCGAAAAATGGGAAATGGCGGAGCTTGCATACAAAGCACGAGGGGGCAGAAGTGGTGTCTGTAAACTATTTACCATAACGCCGCTTGTGATAGAGCTTATGATAGAAACGGCTGTAGAAACCGCGATTGCTCTCGAAATGCGTGGCTGGGAATAAAACAAACGCCTGTAGTTCGTTAATCGAAGAAAAGACAAACGCCGAATACGCGTTCTGTTCCTGCATTCTTGAGCGCCATGGCGCATGCATCCATTGTAGCGCCAGTTGTAATCACATCATCAATCAAGACGACTTCTTTCGGCGGACGGCGGTGGCATTTTATACGATTCAAAAGATTTGTGAGACGTTCTTTACCGCTAAGTTCTTTTTGCGATTTTGATGGCAAGCGTTCAAGACATCTTTCAATGCTGATGCTTTTTATTTTTTCCAGCTTTTGCGTCAAACATTCAATTTGGTCGAATCCTGTGTGCTTAATTTTTCCAGGGCGCGGCGGTACCGGCATCAGAACTGGAGTTTTTAACGTTCCTTCTGGGAAAAGAGTGAGTCCATCAAATAATTTCTCTACCATGAAATTACCGATGCAGGCTCTTTTATCAAATTTGAACGCTGTGAGCAACTTTCGGTACTTACCAGAGTAAGGAAACAAAGCGACAAGTCTGTCAAAATAATGCGTCTCGCTATTTCTACATTGAAGGCAGAGTTTTATTTCAGAGATGAGTGGACGTCCACATATATCACAACGCGGGTCTTTGTCTATGGTCAAAGTTTTCCTACAGTCATCGCAAATACCAAACCACGCCTCTTCCGTATTGAGAAGCATCTTGTTACAAACAGCGCAACCAGCGGGAAAAAGAAATTCCCGTATGAATGCGGGTATGTGTAAAAAGTTCATATAAAGAATACTGAGATTATATAGGGATTGATTGAGGTATGAGGGGATAGAAGCCTGGCGACGGCCTACTTTCCCGCAACAGCAGTATCATTGGCGCAGGAGGGCTTGACTTCCGTGTTCGGGAA
>JAIRSU010000056.1 GCA_031255285.1 Treponema sp.
CGGACCGGAGGGGTTTCACCGGGAGCAATGACGGAATACCATATCCGATAGCCTTTGTTCGCCGGGTCCGAGGGATTGCCGGTAACATAGACGATTTTTACGCCGAGTTCATGCCGTCCCACCAAGTAGGTCTCTATGGTAACTTGCGCCGTGGGGGTTCCGCTTGCCGTCGGGGTGGCGTCATGGGGTTTGAGGCCCAAACTGATGTAGTCTGAATCGACCAATGGAGGGGTAAGGAAATACCGGCGTTTCATGTCCCGCATGGCGGCAGTCAATGCGTCAAAGGCTTCTTTGCATTGGGCGGTGGTCACGGGGGTGCGGGTGGTCTCGTTTTGCGCCAGCGTCAGAGCCGCCTCCGCGGCCTGTATGAGGGCGTCGAGGTCCGTGAGGGCGGCGGCGGGGATGTTCCACGCGGTTTGTTTGGGGGTCGTTACGGCTTTCCAGTCTTTGGCCATTGATAAAATGCTTTCCCGTCTTGCCGGGAGCCAGTCAGATCGTTGACTCATGGTTTATGTCTCCTTGTGTGATGGAAATGAGGCGTTTTTATCCCAAAACGCCGTATTGTCTAAAGATTTTGGGTTGAAATCTAAAGACTGCGAGTTAAAGTCTAAAGACTTTGGGGTGAAGTCTAAAGACTTTGGGTTAAAGTCTAAAGACTGCGAGTTAAAGTCTAAAGACTTTGGGTTGAAGTCTAAAGACTGCGAGTTAAAGTCTAAAGACTGCGAGTTAAAGTCTAAAGACTTGAGAGCAAAATCTTTAGACGGCGGGATATTTTGGGGTACGGAATTGATGAAAAGGGGAGAATTTAAGCTGTCGGGTACCGTGACAAGACCAAAACCAGCCCCATAATTGCCTGTGGCCTGTGGGGAGAAATCTGTTTGTATGTCTGCCGTTGTCCGAAGCATGAGAATATTATATCCGGTACAGAAAAATTGGACAAGGGGGGGGAGCGTCAAGACGGTTTATTGGGGAATTTTTGCGGGCTTTTTGCCAAAAAACGGGGGGCGCGGTCCCCATATGCGTTTACATAGGGGCGAGAAGCCATAAAACAGACGAAGCCTGTAAAGACTGTGCGTTCCTCTTGCGTAAAATCCTGAATTGTGGTACATTAATCCCATGAGCAATTTATCACAAAAGAGATTCTGGTTCACTGTTCTGACCACTTATCTTGCCGCGATCGCGGTTTCTACAGAAGCTTTCATACTTACCCATCTTGATCACGATTGTACAGGAGAATCTTGTCCGACGTGCGCCCGAATAGAAGTTGCTCAACGCTTGATGGAAAGGTTAGGGCGCATTGCCGTGGCCGCGTTTCTTGCTTTTTGCGTGGCTGATTGCGTAAAGTTACTGGTCAAATCCTCTGCCGCCCTCCTCCTCCCCCCCATCACGCCCGTGTCTCTGAAAATAAAAATTAACTCTTGAAAAGCTTGTTCTAAACCCAAAATATGTACCTCGTTTCACTGTGCTCTATCCGCTTTTATAAGACAGGCGCACTAGTTAAGTCGGGGTCAGCGGAGCCTCCTTTCTAACAATTCTAACAATACATTATGAAGTTATAGATCAGGCTCCACGTGCGTCCGCGGAGGACATAATCCTGTCCTCAAGCGGTCCGTCGCTTGTTAATCAATTTTAGGAGAAAATTATATGAAACGATTATATAACCCGATTTTAATCGGACTCTCGACGCTGTTAGCGTCTCTTATGTTCTGTTTTTCCAGTTGCACAAAGAAAAACGCCGCTGTACAGGACGTGAATGAAACGAATGAAAAAATCGCCGTAACCACGACTATTTTTCCGCCCTATGACTTTGTTCGCCAAATAGCAGGGGATAAAGTCAACCTCAAGATGCTCCTGCCCCCCGGCGCAGAAAGCCACTCCTTCGAGCCTACGCCCCAAGATGTGATAACCGTCCAGAACAGCAAACTCTTCATCTATGTAGGCGGTGAATCCGATAAATGGGTTGACCGAATTCTGGACTCCATGGATGTGAGCAATATGAAAATCGTCTCACTCATGGCTTGCGTAGACGTGGTCGAGGAAGAGATAGTCGAGGGTATGGAGGAAGAAGATGAGGAGGAGACATTGGAGGCTGTAGATGTTGAGACGGAGCCTGAATACGACGAACACGTCTGGACGTCCCCACAAAACGCCGTACGTATCGTAGCCGCTCTCGCAGACGCGCTCTGCGAAGTGGACGCGGCTAACGCCGGGCTTTACCGCCAAAATGCAGTGGTATATACCGCAAAACTAAACGAACTTGATGGGAAATTCAGAGAGGTTGTGGACGCCGCTGTGCGAAAGACTTTCGTGTTTGGGGACCGTTTCCCCTTTCGTTATTTTGCGGATGCTTACGGGCTTTCCTACTTCGCGGCCTTTCCCGGATGCTCCACCGAGACGGAGCCGAGCGCGGCGACCGTTGCTTTCTTGATTGACAAGATTAAGAGCGAGCAGATTCCAGTGATCTTTCATATCGAGCTCTCAAACGAAAGGATGGCAGACGCTATAGCAGAAGCGACTGGCGCAAAAAAACTCCTGCTCCACGCCTGCC
The DNA here is from genome assembly GCA_031255285.1 of Treponema sp. Taxonomy (GTDB): domain Bacteria; phylum Spirochaetota; class Spirochaetia; order Treponematales; family Breznakiellaceae; genus JAIRKH01. The sequence continues at coordinate 2,549 of JAIRSU010000056.1, forward strand.
ACAACATATCAAAGAGAGATTTCGACGCGGGTAAAACTTATCTGGACTTTATGCAAGTCAACGCAAAAAACTTGCTGGAGGCTCTGCAATAGGCGGTCACATTGGGTACGCCGCTTTGCGGCGTAACCCTTACTATTTCTTATTATTTTATTATTATGATGGAGGAAACATGGGCGAAGTTATTGACGACATACTAACCTGCCAAAGCGTAGCTTTCGGCTACGACGGGCGTATAGTCGTCCGTGATATGAGTTTTACCATGCGGCGCGGCGATTATCTTTACATCGTGGGCGAGAACGGCTCTGGTAAAAGCACGCTCGTCAAGGGCGTCTTGCGGCTTATCAACCCCTTGCAGGGGAGCATATACTTTTCGCCGCATATAAAAACAAATGAAATCGGCTATCTTCCGCAAGCATCCGCTGTGAAAAAAGACTTTCCCGCAGACGTTTCGGAAATCGTCTTATCCGGACTTGTGGGCGCTATGGGCTTGCGTCCTTTTTACTCCAGTGCAGAGAAAGCGGCCGCGGAAGATAACATGAAACGGCTTGATATATTCAATTTAAGAAATCATTGCTTCAGAGAGTTATCGGGCGGACAACAGCGGCGCGTACTCATCGCCCGCGCACTTTGCGCGGCTCGTAAACTACTCATCCTCGACGAACCCACCGACAGCCTGGACCCTTTGGCGGCACAAGAATTGTACAACCTGCTCGCAAAGCTGAACAGTGAAGGAGGGCTCACGATTGCCGTTGTAACGCACGATGTGCATGCGGCGGTAAAATACGCAAGCCATATCCTGCATATCAAATACGATCACTATTTCTTTGGTACGGTCTCTGAATACAAACGTTCAGATTCCGCTAAATCTTTTCTTATAGACGAAGGAGTTGAAAATGTCTGACGCCATCTTTTCTATTTTTTCCACCTTATCGGAAATGTTTAATTACGCATTTCTCGTCAGGGCGTTTATAGTAGGCGCACTTGTTTCAATCTGCGCCGCGCTTCTGGGGGCGAGTCTCGTTCTGAAGCGGTATTCCATGATAGGAGACGGGCTCTCCCACGTTGGTTTCGGTGCGCTCGCTATTGCAACCGCGTGTAACGCCGCGCCTCTTTCGGTTTCCATTCCTATAGTTGTAGCGGCCGCTTTCCTGCTTTTGCATCTGGGGGAGAAGCGTCTGATAAAAGGAGACGCGGCTATTGCGCTCATTTCTACAAGCTCTTTGGCGATCGGCGTTGTAATTATATCGCAGACGACTGGGATGAACACCGATGTGTGCAACTACCTGTTCGGCAGTATACTCGCCATGAATAAAACCGACGTGTATTTGAGCGTGGTTCTGTCAATCGTCATGCTCGTGCTCTTCGTGGTCTTTTATCATAAACTGTTCGCGCTGACGTTTGATGAAACCTTTGCAAAGGCGACAGGATTAAAGACTGGCTTGTACAATACGCTTATCGCCTTTCTGACCGCGATTATTATTGTGCTTGGTATGCGTATGATGGGCGCGATGCTCATTTCCGCTTTGATTATCTTCCCAGCCCTCACGTCGATGCGGCTGTTCAAGAAGTTTAAGAGCGTGAGCGTTTGTTCCGTATGCGTCTCGATTTTTTGTTTCTTTGTCGGCGTGGTCGTTTCCTATATTTATGCGACGCCCACCGGAGCAAGCATCGTCCTGCTTAATATTTGTGCTTTTATACTGTTTTGGTTAATCAATACGATTCTTACGAAGCGGATAGCGCCCGTAAAGAAGCTCGGCGCGGCGGCTCTTATCTGCGCGGCGCTCTTTTCCGCGTGCGGGAACGCAAAGGAACAACGAGCCTCCGTCTCCCCATCTGCAAAAAGCAACGCGGCTGGGACGCTTTCCGTTGACGAGCCTGAAACGCCTTTCATGGACCTGTCTCAGACCGCCGAGGAACCAGTCTCAAAAGAACCGCAAGGCGCGATTGTCGATATAAAAGAGAAGATGTTTCTCGCGCAGACTAACGACGTGTATCTGAATACAGAGGATTATCTGGGCAAGACGATACGATTGGAAGGGCTTTTCAAGCGCGAACAGTCTGAATATGGGAATTATTGTTTTGTATTGCGGTATGGTCCGGGCTGTTGCGGAAGCGACGGCAATGCGGGCTTTGAGGTAGCTTGGGATCCGCGCGATCAGACGCCCACCGAATACCCGGATATTGATAATTGGGTGGAGGCGACCGGCGTTTTGAAAACCTATGAAGAAGACGGCTATCCCTACTTGTACATCTCTTTATCAAGCCTCAATGTTTTAGAGAAACGCGGTGCGGAATTTGTAACCCAATGACGGCTTGAGTCTCCCTTTGGTAGAGACGTGGAGGATAAACCGAACCTTTCGTATTTGCAAAGGGTGGGGACGGGGCGTCTCTCACGTATTACGCTGGCGGCTGGCTTGGCGGTTTCGGGTACGGATGTACAAAGTTTCATCCACAGATTGGCGGAAACAGGCGAAATCAAGCAAATAATCGCTGTAACTGCCCCCTATACATACGACAAAGGAAACTTGACAATACAAGGATTTTAAGGATACAATTAAGGGTTGAAAATAAAGACGCTCATTCTCGTATTTTCAGCGAGAATGGTATGAATCTTATCAAGAGGAGTGTTTATGTCTGATGCAGTTAATATGATAGACCCGGAACTTGCCGCATTATTGGGAATTGAGGCGGATACGCCGCTTACGCATTCTTCCGATAACCAGGGAGAGGCGGAGGGCGCGGTCATGGTTGAGAAAGCTGAAGTCGACCTGAACGAAAGAAGTTTCCCTGAAATAAAGAAACGTTTTGCCGATACGCCTCATGCGGTATTCAGCAATCCGCCCGCGTATTATAAGGAGGCGACGGCCAACGAAGGAGAAGGCTCGGCGCGCCTACAGACTCTCCTTCAGAAATATGTCAATGCCAAGGACGTGAGAGATAAGAGCGTTTACCGCCAGCAGTTGATACCGGCCTATTGGGATTTCCTCAAATCTGTCGCCAAAAAAGCGCCCGGGAACCTGCCTGATGCAAAGAAGTACCTCCTTCGTTTTGGGATGCTTCACCCGTCCTTCCTTGACGAGCAGGGGCGGACGTTTTTCGCCAAGATTATCGTGGAAAATGAATACAATCAGCCGATTTATTACCTTGATGAATGGTTTGAAGCCGTGGGTTCAGGCGCGGTAAAGGCGTCCTCAACCGACGAAGCCGGCGCGGCAAAAGGCGGTACGAATAATCTACAGAAACAGCTTTTCGACAAGGCTATCGGCAAGCTGGAGGGGATAAAGAGCCTGCTCAAGGCAAAAGCTGCGGAGCGCATCAGCCAAGAGGAATTGTTAACGGCTGCGGTACAGACGGCGACAGCGCACACCCCGACTGCCAAGACGCCGGAGGTTAGCGAATGTTACTCGCCCACGCAAAAGACGAGTTTCACCGAGATACAGGACGTCGTCAAGAAACTACTCAGTATTGATCGGGAAATCGCCTCTCTTACCAGGGATATGAACAACACGGAAACCGATGCGGAGGCTTTGCGGGCTAAAGCCGAAGCCGCGATAGCCGAATCGTCCGTTGACGCCAGAGCTGTTGACGGTGAATTTGATACGGTGCGCCAGATGTCAAAGATGACCGTGGGGCGTCAAGGCAACCATTACCCTATTCTCACCAAAGAATATCTCCACTGCGGACCGCACGACGTCGCCTCTCGTGAGAACGTGATAGCCGCGCTTGCATGGGTAGAAAGCATAGACGAGAAGGCGTTCTACCGGTATCATCGGAACAAGCTTAATCGCATTGTTCCTTTTGTGATTCTCCTGCCGAATTACGGTGATTTCGGCTTTTGCTGGGAACCCTTCGACCGCTTCAACCGAGCCTCAAGCCGCGGGCGTATAGCCGTCCCTATGTACTCCAAAAACCTCCGCGAAGCCCTGCTCGCGGGTATAGGCGACTTGAGATGGCATATCGCCAAAGAGAAAGCAGCCTATTACTGGATGGAAGAAGGTCTGACCGGCCGCTACTACCAGTGGTTCAACGCCAAGAAACTCAAGGGCGATGTAAAAGAAGCTTTCATTCAAGATTATATAACGTGGGTAACAAAGGAAAGCGAAGGCACGCAGAAGCTCGACAAGGAAGTGCGGAACATGTTCTGGTACCATATCCCCTTTGCCCAGCCCATCAAGGATAAACTCAAGGGCAGAAGCTTCATATACCAGGAACTTTATCAGAAAGACCTGAACCGCGCCATGTCTGACGGGTATTGATATGGCAGAGGAAGCAGTAATGGAAATCAGACCTGCCGAAGAGCTGGGTGGGAATATAAGAGAAAAAATCAGCGAATTATTCGTCCATGCGTTTGGGAAAGACTTGAAAATGATTTCAAAAGACACAGACAGGTTGATAAAAGCGTTTTCCCATATGTTTGTACTTGATTATTTCTATGTCGGCATTATAGATAATGAAATCGCCGGAATGATCGTCTGCGTGGACAAGGAGCATTATTGTACAAATCATAACAGGGGCGTGTTAATAAAGAATTTAGGCTTAATAAAAGGTCTTTTGGCAGACTTTATATTTACAACATATTTCAACAAGCATCCGAAATATCCAATTGAAATTGATAAAGAGACAGGTTCAATCGAATTCGTGGCGACAAATGAAAAATACAGGAAAACAGGAGTCGCCTCGTCAATAATGGAATATATTTTTTCATTAAACGGGTATGAGAAATATATTCTGGAGGTTGCGGATACAAACGAACGGGCGGTTCATTTATATAAAAAGCTGGGATATAAAGAAGTGCACAGGATAAAACAGAAGTATGCAAAGAGCATAGGAATAAATTATTTGGTCTATATGGTAAAGCAGATGAGAGATGGAGAATAAGAAACAAAGCACATTTTGCATAACGAGGCTGTTTATGCCTTGCCGCCAGTAGGCGGCTCGGGCTACGCAACGACTCTGGTCTCGCTACGCTTCACTCCCACGCAAACAAAAGTTCCCGCCCTGCCCTTTGGCAACCGGCTGCGGAAAGACGCGCTACGGGAATCCCATAACCGCCAGGAACAGAACGAGGCCCTCACCAAGGCGGTGCTGGACTTTACCGAAGGCATCGGCATCATCAAAACCTACAACCTGCAACTGGAAAAATCCCTCATACCGCCCATGACCTGGATACAATCTGTTTCATTCTTTGCCTCCTATTACTTTCATACTCTTTCTCCTTTCACAGACACAGGCTTCGTCTGTTTTCACAGTCAAGATGGTGCCAGACACTTTTACTTACCTTAAGAAGTCGTAGAACAGGCGAAGCCTGTTAGATTTTGGGGGGTAGCGGGAGACACAATGCGGCTCCCGCGCAGGGGGGGCGTGGCAAAACGCGTACGGTCGCCGACTGCGCTTTGGAAAGCGCGCCCCCCCTCCTAACTGTCCGTGTCTGGACATCTTCCTATTCTTCTCCGCCGCTACTTCGCATCCCGCCGTCAACAATAGCATTCCAAACATCGTCTGTGAGGTCTTCTCTTTCCGTCCACTTTCTTGGTGACAGACACAGGTTTCGTCTGTTGGACGACTTCATACAGGGTGTTGTCTGAAGGGCGCGCCACTCTGTCCTTCCTGTGTTGCAAAATCGCAGCACCCTGCGAGCGTACGACAAGTCTGTCTACGTACACATTCGGCGTAAACACGGCTGCATAATCATGTAAGGAAAGCCGCGCATTATAATCGCTTGAATAGAGTGTTAAATCAGAATTGATAATGTGGGATTTGAAAAGGAAGAGCTTGCCTATTCTTGCTACAAGACACTCCTCCGTGACTTGCGGGGGACTGCCATTGGAGGTATGGTGCGTATAGAAAAGCCTGCTAAACTACGCACATACTACGCTCATGGTGAGTTTTTTATCAAGCGGTCGTGCGGTTTATCGAATCTGTCGTAGTCTCTGTCTTTAAGCTTGGAGATATAAAACGGCGAAACCGTAGGCGGATTCCGTAGTTGAGTAATCAATCCAAGTTACAATACTCCTGTTTTGGACAGGGTACTGGCTTATAGTGTGTACTTTTTATGAAGAGTGTCCTCTGGCGAATCGGGAATAGGGAGACGTTGCAGACTCGGCTGTATCATAAAAGAAAAGAGGGCTATTCGCCCTCTTTTGTGTTTGCAACTACTAATCAAGAAATTTACATATCGGTCAACGTTGTCGCATAGTTCCATTCGTTCATGCGCTTGGGGGGTCGGGGTCTCACCGCATCTGACTTGAGGGTAACAATCAACTCAATGCGCCCTGCATCAAAGATATCGGAGTCGCCGGAGTTCGGCGCTTTAGCGATCATCTTATCCGCGCCCTTATTCAGGTTGGCGGACGTGTAGGCAAGAGTGAAGCAGGTGTACGGGATGATGTTGGCGTCCGCTTCAAGGCGGAGTTTGAGCACCGAAGCGGAGTCAAGATAAGCGCGGATAGCCGGTGTGAACGGGATGCTCTTGATGTTCATGTCATAAGAGAAACGTCCTTGCGCCTGCCACCAAGGCTTCTCGTTGATATCTACTTTTTTAGTCAAGTTGTATACCCGTGCTTCCAACAACGCGCCTATCTTGTTGTGGAAGCCTGCGTCTCCGTCCGGTTCTTCAAAGCGGAACAGCAAGTCCATGTCCTCCGCTTCCGAATAAGCCGCATAAGCTTGGAAATAGGTGAATTTCAGAATTTTGTTGGTTTCATATCGATAGTCTTGATTGGCGATGCCTTTTGCTTTCCCAACACCCCATAATTCATTCCAGTCATCGCTTACCCAGCGCATTCCGCTGAACTGAAACACGAGACCGCCTCCGAATTTAGCATGGAGTTTATAGTCGTGAGCATCGTCTTCTATTCTGCCGTCAAACGCGAACACCGGGGATAACACGAAGTTATCTCTTCCCAAATAGAAACCTGCATCCAGTTTCGCACCGAAGCCCACGTTCTTGGTATCATTAGCCGCATTTTCCCACCCAAAGCCCGCGATGGCGTTTCCGGTAAGGCCAAATGTGAAGGGGTGCTCGTCATCCGTAAAGACCCCAAACGGCGTTACACCGAAGTCAATGACGCCTGCAAACGCGTTGTTACCTTTTTTGCTCACGTCGGAGTTGACGTTACCCTCAGAAAGCATAGTGAGATAAACGTTGAGCAGATCTTCTTTCACATAACCCCCGTAAACCAATGCGCCTCTGCTCGTTGAATACGTAGTCTTGTTTCCTGCGTTTGTTGAGTTGTAGTAAAGCCGTCCCAAGTCGTCGTCGCCGAGCGGGATAACCATGTTGCCGCCTGTTATCGTAGTGATAGGGCTATTTGAATTGCTCTGTGTGTCGTTCAAGCCGCCTATGAGATTGCCTGCTTGGGTAAAGAAGCCTATGTGTGCGCCATGTCCGGCGATTTCAGCCAGCCATGCAGGTCTATTGTTTTCGATAGCATCCTCATTCTGACTCCAACTGTTGATTCTGGTCGTGAAATTCATCAGCTTGAATTTGCCCGTCCACATATTAGGGTCAAGCTCGCGGGGAACTTCGTAGAATTTCGGGGTTGCATAATGGCTGTCCACGAAGGCAAGGTTGAAAGAAGCGTATGTGTTGTCGGAACCGCCGTAATCGCGGAACCCACCCGCTCCTGTTTGAATGTTGTACCCACCGGAAAAAATGCTCTGAATACCAATCCAGAACCACGGTGTTACACCGCCGTGGTCTTGAAACTGCGGGGTCGGTGTAATGACATCTTTATCATCCTGAACTTGCGCGAATAACGTAAATGTTACACCCGTCATCACCAATACGGCAATAAATTTTCGCATAAAAATCCTCCTCGTTTTGTCAAATCGCTCATTATCAATTTAACATTGTTTTTCATTAAACGATAAAGCGAGGAGGTTTTAAAATAGGGCATTTTTCTTAATTTTATGGAGATGGCTCCAGACAATTTTCCTACTTTATAGCCGTTGCAACAGGATATCGATGAATTCTGTCACGAGCGGTTCGCCGATATAACGCGCTTTTATGCCCTCAAGGTAGAGTCTCCGAGTGTTCATGTTTTCTATGCGTAGAACCGTAGTCACAATAGAGGAGACTTTATCTATGCCTTCTTTGTTCGCCGCGTAAACCAAATTATCTGTTACGGTTTTTACCCCGTCTGCAAAGTCAGGGAGGGAAGCTCGTACTTCCCGCGTCTTCAAGAAGGTCTCCAGTTCCGGCAGACGCATGGGCCGCCGTTTGTATTCGGCGAAAGCTTCTTGTAACGCAATATAGGCATCGTATTCCGGACTGATTCTGTTGTAATTATTGGTCATTTCAGTCAGATTTCTATCTGATTCTTGAAGCGTTTGCGTCAGTTGTTCCCTTTCAATTTCCAGCTGATCGATTCGTTCCCGCAAAGAAGCGGCAGTGGCAGATTCAGACATACTGGTCTGCTGGAGTCTGACATTCTCGGCTTCTAGTTCCGAAACACGATTTTGCAGATCGGCTGTTCTGTCTGCTTGACGGAGTCTGGCGTTCTCAGCTTCTAGTTCCGAAATACGGCTCTGTAGAGCGGCTATTCTGTCTGTTTGCTGGAGTCTGGCGTTCTCAGCTTCTAGCTCCGAAATGCGGCTCTGTAGAGCGATCGTTTGAGCAGAATTCACAGTCGCGGCATCTTGTACCTCCTGTCGGAGTCGTGCGTTTTCTGTTGACAGTTCCGAGATACGCGACCGCAACGAACCGATTTGCTCAGAAACAAACGCTTCTCTATCCATATGCCCCTGACGCATCACGACGGTTCCAGCTTCCAAGTCTTGGATCAACTGTTGTAAACGGCCGTTTTCCGACTCAAGCGTTACGGCACGAGTTTCTAAATCTGTTATTCTGGCGAGACTAGCGGCATTCTGTGCATCAAAATCATTGTTGGCGTTAATCATATCCTGATTAAGGCGGGCTATTTCCTCGCTGTTTTCCACTATTTGCCTATTCAGCTCTTCAATATGTGCAGTATAATCCTGGTTCGCCGTCTCAGCTACGGAAAGCGATGAGTACAGACTCTCCAGTTCATCCAGATTCCGAAAAGCCGATATACCTTCAATGAACGCTGTATTCTGCGCTTCTGAAAAACCTAAATCGGTTCCTGCATTTCTATAAGACGTCAACGCGGCGTCCCAATTATTCTGAATCGCTTGGACCCGCGCTCTTTCTATCTCATCTATTGCCCGCGCTAAGTTCGCTTGATAATCTGGCGCGGGAGGCGGAATGGTTACTGTGAAAGCCCATGACGGCGAAACTGGAGCGATAAGCCCGTCGGCGTCTTGGTATGAGACTCTCCAAAAATAACGCCCCGCCTGTAAAATGTTTTCACGAGGACTGTATATGAAGAAATTATCCCGTGTCTGTTGTGAGATAACAGGATTATTCATGTCACGGGAGGCTGAAATCTGCACAGTGTAAGACACCGCTTCCGGTTCATTTTTCCACGAAAAGAACAAGTCCGCACCATCGCTTGGCGCTGCCAAGTCTGCACCGTCCACAGGCAGCAGGAGTTCCGGCGTATTTAGAGTCATAATTTTGCTAACATGGAACGGAGATGGCCGAATGGCTGACAGTGTAGTTTCCGCTTCAAAACCATCAGGAAACATCGGCCTCACCTGCCAATACCATGCACCTTCGGTGACTCCTGAATAGAGAATAGAATTACCAGTCACATCTACGGAATATATAGGGTTGAGCATTTGAGGATTATCCGAGATAAGGAATTGATAGGAAACAGAGGCGTCAGTCGCGGCAGACGCCTCCCAATTGAAGCGGATAGACGGTGGATTTGTCTTATAGGTGAATATTTTTCCTGCGGCCGGCGAGACAGCAGTAAGAGTCGGCGCGACGATAATCGTAATCTTGCCCGAAGCCACAACATCTGCGTTACTAGATTCCACACCGGATGGATACGCCCGCCAATACCATGTACCTGTCGTCAACTCCACGGTTTGATTCGATACATCGGTTTCTATGTCAAATCTGTTCGCTAGACGAGTAAATCTGCTGTCCCGCGCTATTTCAAGACGGACCTGTTCATTTTCTGAAAAATTCGCGGTTCTCCATGAGAAGGTGAAAGGCACAGGCGTGTTATCCTGATTGATCGTCCGGACGTTCGGTCTGGGTTGAATCATGGTTACCGAAGGCCGCCGTGTCATTTCACCGTCGCTGGCGACTGACATAGCTGTTCCGGCCTCTGCATTTTGCAATATTCCTCCATCCGTCGCAATACCGGCCGCGCCTTCAACAACCTGCATATTGAAACTAGACTCCTCGCTTACGTCTGCGCTGATAAGGCTCCCCGCCTCTACCTTGACCTCTACTCCTGCGGAAACCAAGGTGAGTGTAGATTCCTCCGCGGACTGCACGTTGATGTTTCCAGAGGTAAGCTCCAAGCGGGCGCCGTCTTTAGTCGATTGTATCTGAACCAAGCTGTTCTCACCGAGTTCTATGCGGTCGCCTGATGGGAACACAACAACGGCTTCAGACAGGTCCGCGGTATGGATGACATCTTTATTATAAATGGGCGAATTATTCTTGAGCGACGTCCATGCAGTTCTATTCCCAAAGCGGCGTTGGACGATACGGTTTTTGAACAGGATATAGCCGATAGGGCTCTCGTTCTGCTGGGTCATGGTTGTATTGAGGTTACGTAAGAATAGAAAAATCGCAACGCCTGTGCCGAGTACGCACAGAACGGTAAATACGATATTGCCGAACATTTCAGTTCTCGGATTCAGGTTGGTGACTTTACTTCTGCGAGATTGTCTTTTACTCATAAGACGCCTCCTTGTTTTTCATTTATAACAATTCATATTAAAATATACAACCTATAACTCATCTTGTCAACATGGATAAGTCTGAGGATTGAAACAAATAACGGCTTGTAATAATCAAAGATTCGGTATATCATAATTTATGATAAATATAAAAATCCGTTTTCTTGCAATTATTGCTGTCTTTTTACTGCGGGGCGTTTCACTTTCTGCACAGGATGACCGCCTCACTCTGAAAATTGCGGTTACTGGACCTGGTGATGAGCTTTACTTTTGGTGGGGACATATGGCGCTGGTCGTGGAAGATACTGCTAAAGGAACATCTCTCTTTTACGATTGGGGGGTCTTTTCTTTCGAGGAGGAGGACTTCTTTGTTGATTTTGCTTTCGGACGCCTCATCTATTTATGCGCCGTGTCTTCGGCGGAACGCAATTTCAGACGTTATATCGAGACAAACCGCGATATAACGGTCTATACACTGAATCTTCCGCCCGAAGTGGAAGAGAAGATTAAACGTCTTGTGGAAGACAACGTCCGTCCGGAGAACCGCGCTTATGAGTATCATCATTTCTACCAAAACTGTTCTACCCGCATCCGCGATATTCTCGATGTTGCGGTAAACGGGCAGTTCAAGCAGGAATTCGGAAACGCGCCGGGTCGTTATACTTTACGTCAACACGTCCGCAGGCATACATGGTTTTCCCCATTCATGGATTGGATTCTCAACTTTCTGATGGGACAGGACATCGACGTTCCTATAACTATTTGGGACGAAATGTTTCTGCCGTCCGAGGTGGGCGAGCGTATCAAAGACTTTTCATACATAGACGAAAACGGCGCAACGCGAAAACTAGTGTCTGCCATTGAAGTACTGAACAGGTCGGTGAATCGTCCGCAGGTATTGGACGTTCCGCGCAGGCAATGGGACCGGGAGCTAGCAGCAGGGCTTTTCATGGCGGCCGCTTTTGTATTCTTTCAATTCCTGCAACGACGCAAGCCGTTTTTGGGACGCGCTTTGTTCGGTTTGAGTCAGAGTGCGATAGGGCTTTTTTGGGGAATCGCGGGTCTTGTCTTGTTTTTCATGACATTCTTTACCAACCACGACTATACTTATCACAATGCCAACGTCATCTTCGTCAATCCCCTGCTATTAATAGCTGTTCCCTGCGGCATTCTTTATGCTTTCTCTAAAAATGAAAAGAAGCGGTTCATTTCAGAGTCGGTCTTGCGCTGTCTGTGGACATATGTGTTCCTAGGTGGTGTGTTGACAATAGTGATAAAACTATTTCCGGGCTTTTATCAGCAGAATCAGGTAACACAGGCGTTAGTATTGCCGTCTGCATTTATATTAAGCAGACAGATGGAAACTGTTAAACAATTTCTCAATAAGCGGTGATTAGTAAACCGCGCCATTCCCGTCAAGAAGCTATAACAGGGATTCACCTGCTAGAATTTCTCTCCGTAGTAAACACCTGCCCATTCCCAGCGTCCGTGGATGTCGGAATTCAGAGGAAAGTATATCTTTCTGAAATATAGGTACCATGTAGAGAGGGATTGATTCCATCCCCAAGTCTTGAGATAGGCTTCGGTCGCGTTTGAACTGGGGTCAAGCGTCGGTGCGTACTGGACGTTTGTACCTTGCATGAAGACCGGGAGGTTAAATTCATCCATGCCGGAGTCGTCAGAAACCTCCTGTGCCCAAGATCGCGCAAAGAAATTAACCTTTGCACGGTATGACCACAACCTCCAACTGTCCCCGGTGCTGATGGCGGACCGCACAGCATTTACTATACCGTTCAAGGACTCAAATGTCCAATCTTTCGACGAATTATTGAAATCAATGAGCTGTTTGGCGTAATGATTCGCGTTGGGGAACCCTGTAATATCTGTGTCCATGAAAGAGAGGAATTGTGTATAAGCTTGAATCGCAAGATCCCACTCGCCCGTTTGCTCATAAGCCTGTCCCAACATGAAGTAATCTACACCCAAATCAGTCTTATCGGGAAAATTGAAGATGAGTTTCTGATAATACTTGATTCGACACTCCGGGTCTCGTACCATATCAAGTAACTGATTTAGGCAGGCGAGATGTATAGATCGACCTTGAACGAGCAAGTCCTGATAGTTTTCCACGATAATGTCAAAATACAGCTCTGCAATGGGATAAGCTTCTTGTTGAGTATATGCATAAGCGATCATAAGCAGATAATAAGCGTTGTTCGGATCATCGGGACGGCTTTCTATACACGAACCGAGAAAATTGACGAGTCTGTCGTACTCTTTCTGTCGTGCATATTCGTTGGCGATTTCTCGAACCAAGGAAAACAGCTCCGCGCTATTCATGTCGTCGTCCAATAGTAGAAATAGACTGCCAAGCTGTTCCTGCTGTTCCTTTGAGCCGGTGAGATAATATGGATCTATTTTTCTCCCTTCCGTGAAGTCGCATCCCAATAGTATCATCAGTAGAAAAATACATATAACTTTCATAGAAGCATTGTATCATATTTCGGAGTACTTGGAAAGGAGCTCACTTGTCTTTAGAGCTCGCTGTGAAGCCTCTTCGCGTTTCTTTAACTGGAACACAGCGAGGTAAGTCGCAGGCGTCATGAGAACCTCAATCGTGCACTTGAACACGTAATTGGTCAAGACTAATGTCAGAAACAACTCCCATCCGAATACGCCTGCCAAAGAAGCGACGAGGACGAAGATGAGACTATCCAGAAATTCCCCGACTAGGGTACTGCCGATGGTTCTGATCCATAGATAGTGACTGTTTGTGGCTTTTTTTATCCAGACTAGAGTGATTGAGTTGGAGAATTCGCCGACGAGATAGCCAGCCAGGCTTGCGGTTGCGATACCACCACTGCTCATGCCACCCAATATCGCATCGAAAGCCGCGCTTCCTGCATAGGACTCCCATTCCGCATCTGCGGGCAGGGCTTGCAAGATGAAAAACAAGCCCGAAGACAGAGCGAGCGCGGCAAATCCGGTCCAGATAACACGGCGGGAAGCGCGGAATCCATAGACTTCGGTAAGCACATCGCCGAACACATAGGACAGGGGGAATAAGAGGGTTCCGCCGTCAAAGGCTAATCGCACGCCGAGAATTGAAACTCCTAGATCAACGATTTTTGCTGAAGAGGCTACGTTGCTTACAATCAAAATAGATACGAAGAATGCCGTTATTACGTCAAGATAACGGAAACGGACTTCTGTTTGAAGGCACATAAAAACTCCTTGTTTTGTTTACGCGGGTTGCGAGGATACCGCGGGATTGCCATATATTAGCTTTATCGCGCTGTTCCTGTCATATTGGCAAGACAGCGTGCGAACTTGTTTATCCAATCAGTGATTTTTTGTCGGGTTTGGTTTCGCCGTATGAAACCGCGTCTTTCAGCAGAGGTATGGCTCCGCGGAGACTACCGTCATCTTTTGCATAAACAGTCATTATTGACTCGCCTGCGTCTGTCCAATCTCCACTCTTTTTATATAGTAGAACACCCGCGGTGGGACTCACGGCATCCTCTACGCGGTTCCGCCCCACGCCTATATATACACCGGCAAGCCCGACCTTATAGGCGTCTATATGGGTAATATAGGCGCTTTGCTCCGCTTTTATGTCTAAAGCGTACTGTGAGCGGTAATTCTTCCGCATTTCAAGCAGCCGTTTCACGTCCCCGCCTTGCCGCTCCACATTGGAGAGGAAGAGTTGCCGCGGTAGCCCGCTTTCAAGCGCTTTCTTGCACACTTCCAACCCTTCTTCAACACAAGACGCCTTATCCCCAAGTACACAAGCTCGCGCGGCAAGCGCGAGGCTTACTTCCATAACGTCCGCAGGACCGTTTCCTTCAAGACAGTCCAACACTTCCTCAATTTCTAGAAAATTGCCGACCATATTTCCAAGAGGTTGATCCATATCTGTCAAGAGAGTGGATATCTTCATACCCAAAGCGGTTCCGACATTCACGAGGGACTGGGCAAGCGCCGATGCTTGGGATTTCTCTTTCATAAAAGCGCCCGAACCGTATTTCACATCAAAGATAACTGCATCCGCGCCTTCCGCCGCCTTTTTAGAGAGGATGCTTGCGGTGATAAGAGGGATGGATTCAACGGTAGCGGTAACGTCGCGTAATGCGTAGAGAAGTTTATCGGCCGGGGCGACATCCTCACTCTGACCAGTCATGGCGAAACCTTCTTCGGCTAACCCGCGCTGAAACTCTGCTAACGAGAGATTAGTTCGGTACCCCGGGATAGATTCGAGTTTATCCAGCGTCCCGCCCGTGTGTCCAAGGGCGCGTCCTGACATCATAGGAACACGGATGCCTATACTTGCGAGTAGAGGCGCTATGACGAGACTGGTTTTGTCGCCCACACCGCCGGTAGAATGTTTGTCAACAAAAGGTCCCGGTATGCCGTCAAGACTGACTCTCGTTCCTGAATTCAGCATGGCTTCAGTAAGAAAAACCGTCTCTTCCTGCGTCATGCCTTTGAAGAAAACCGTCATGAGCCACGCTGAAACCTGATATTCGGGAATTACACCGCCGACATATCCAAATATCAAGAAGGTAGTTTCTTCTTTAGTCAGGGTCCCCCCGTCTCTCTTTTTAAGAATAATATCTACCGCTCTCACTATTCCGCCTCCACTATTCGTTTCAATTCCATTATCGCATCCAAGTAATCAGGTTTCAGTTTGAGAGCCGTCTCGAGGGCTGCTTTGCTCTCCGCATCTCTGTTCAGGAGGCGGAAACATCTGCTCAACCGATATTGGAGGCGCGCTGCGTTTCCTGCGCTCTTCTCTACGCTCTGGTCCATGGCTTTCTTGTAGTACTCAATAGCTTTTTCAATAGTCTCTCGCGAGCGGTTCATTTCGTATATACGCGCTATATCCGCGTAAACAGTCCACGATGCGTTCTCTTGAGGAATGGATTCCAGCAATTTTTGCACCGCTACGATTTCGTTGCTATGAATGAGTCCAACCGCCTCGTGTAGAGTAAGCCAGTCTCCTGTTATATCATTGAACGCCGCGTTTTTTATAAGCATATCGGTTTCCTCATACCGTCTTTCAAAATCAAAAAACCAAGCGGCCCACTGGTAGAGGTTTTCGTCCTTCTGATACGTGTTCAGGAGGAACCACGCCTGCGCGATAGTCCTGTCTCGACTCCAAATCTCCCGTCCACGCCTGATTTTTTCCAGGTCCGCAAAAGATTTTTCTCCCCACGCAAAAGACCGTTCCAGCAGATCTATGGCGTCTTGAGCGGGCAACAGCCTGCTGTACTGGAGAAGTCCGTAAAGTTCGTAAATGGAATCTTTCAAGTCGTTAGATTTCAAGATTTCGACAAACTTCTCGAAATAGTCCCTTTTTCTATCAATATCCGTCTCCGCAACCGCAAGGTTATAGAGACTCCTCGCTCTGACGTAGTCCTGTTGAGAAGAGAGCAACAGCATCCACATATTGTGGACATTCTGCCTATCACCCGAAAGGTAGAGTGCATCCGCCTGACGGATCATACTATCTTCGCCGGGGAACTGCGAAAATATTTCCGCGGCTTGAGTCGGCTTATCATAGTTATAAAAGAATTCAGCCGCGAATTTCTTTTCATTTTGCGAAATGTCTTCTTTCGTCAATAGAGCGTTTATCTGGACGCTTGCCGCGGCAGTATCACCTTTCAGTATGCTTAATATAGCTTCGTCCACGTCGAAGCGCCTATTTCCTAAGTCAAAAAGCTCTCCTGGAATAACAGAAGCTCTTTCAGGATTATCCATATCGCCCAGCAAGACGTATATACTTAACGCAGGCTTCGTCAAGCCGCCTTGAATCATCCGCGCTGCATAAGAGCGGAGCGTGTTCATGTTCTCTTCACCGAGATCCATACCCCACAGGAGTGTTTCTGCCGCTACCACGGCAAGGTATTGCGAAGCAGGGTAACGCGCCGCGGCGTTCTGCGACAGCTTTTGATATGCAGAAATGAACCGCTCGTCATTTTGCGCCAGTTTTCTTAATCGCTTCAACACCGAAAGCAGGGATTCCACAGAGACAGCTTGTTTTTCTAGACGGTTAAACGCCGCATTGATATGTTGAACATCCCCGGTCTCCACCAATAGTATAAAAGATTCATCGAATTCTCGCAGAATCTGAGAAAAATTCATTTCATCCCGTGCATCTTTTCCTAGCTTCTGCGAAACAGAAAGCCATGCTATCCCCGCACACACAAGCACCACAAAAACAACCCCAGTTACACAGGCTAACGAAAGTGCGTCTCTTTTATGTTTTTTTCTCAATTTTTTAGCCGCTCCATATCTCAACTATGCTTTTAATTTCCCCTTTTGTCAAGGGTGTACGACGGGACTATTCTGGCAGTACAGGATGCCACTGAGGTAAACTACAATATGCACCTGAAGACGGAAGGGATAAATATCAGCGATAAAACCCAGAGGATCAATGTCCATAGCTGTCTGGCGGTAACCTGCGATGGGCTGGTCTGGGTACTGGACCAGAGGGGGACAACAGGAAAGAAGCCAAAGACGAATCAGCGAGCCATGAGAACAAGAAGATACGACCGATAGACGAGAAAAAGAGTTTCAGATGGCTTGAGACGCTGGAGAGGAATAGAAGAAGGAATAACTTAGCCAGCCGGACGGAATCCCAAGATCCTTTAGTCTCGAAGCATAAATAAAGGTCTGGTATATTTTGAACGATTGCTCGCGATATGTTTGAGCGAAGTAGAGCTGCTTTACTTGCCACGTACAAACCGCGCCGCATTCTCCTCTACTAAATAGAAGCGAATACTCCTCTTTTTAATATGTCCTCTATCTCTATTCTCTATTCTCTTTTTATTCTCAAATATTCTATTATAACGTGGACGTGATCGGTATTCGTCCTAGTAAATTTTCCCCCTCCATTCTGTCTTTACAGTTGAAAAGTTAGTATGCAGGATTTGGAAACGGTAAGCTGCCTTATGAGTAAAGCAACGGTAATATTCCTTACTGTAACAATTTTTTCCCTACTCCGTCTATTCTAAAGAATTGCCAAAGATAAGTCCAAAATCTTGATAATGGAGAATGAAGCCATTGCGTATTTATTCGTCCATACTCCCTCCAATGGCCGATAGTCCAGTACAGGCTATAAGCGCACCTGTAAGACAGGGACAGAGGGTAACTCTGCCCATTAAGAATATGTCTAACAGATGTAGCCTGGACAAAGAATTTATGTTATACTTTAATTATTCTTTTATTTTTCATAATGAGGAGAGGAATCATGAAGAAGTTAATATCTTTTATTATGAGCATATCAGTATCCGCGGTGTGCCTGACGGCGCAGAGTGCGGAGGAGATTATTAGCCTGTCGAGAAACCGTATCTCCGCAAAGTCGGTTTCTACACAATCACGGCTTGTCGTATTAAATAAGGACAAGACAACCGCGGAACGCATCGTCAACCAATATTCACAAGACGATTCAAAGGGAAACGGACGGATACTCGTTGAATTCGTCAGTCCTAACGCGGTTAAGGGAACACGCTTCCTTACCGTTGAAACCGACGGCAACGTAGATAATAGATGGATATTTCTCCCCAGCCTTGGCAAGATTAGACGTATAGCCGCCTCCGCAGGCGAGAGCAGTTTCATGGGAACGGACTTTTCCTACGATGACGTCTCTTCGTCAGATAGAAACGTTGTCGCAGACGTGCACACCTTGTTGAAAGAGGAAGACTTCAACGGCAAAGTCTGCTTCGTCATCGAGTCTAAGCCAAAAGATAAAAACTACCAGTACTCTAAAATGATTTCGTGGATAGGCAAATACGATAATATTAACTATAAAATGGAGCTTTACGACAAGAAAGATAAATTAGTGAAAATATTCGAGTCGTCTGATTTTCAGGACATTCAAGGGCGCCTCACCGCGAAACAAACCAAGATGTCTACATTATCTAGCGATACGTCCACGACCATCTATGTCGATAAGATTAAATATGACGATAAAATCCCAGAAAGCGTGTTCACTACGAACTATTTGGAAACAGGAAAGTATTAAAAAACGATACACTGTTTAGACCCGCGATAACTTTTATACTATAGTACCGTCGTTACCTTTCAAAGAATAAGGAACTTAGAAAATGAAAAAGATTATATTACTAACTTTACTGGCGGCTGCCGCGGCATCCGCTCAAGAAGTCGGATTCGACGATTTCATCAACCAACATAATATTTTCACAACGGACGAGGAGTCTGCCCGTACCGAAGAGGAGAGCGTCCGAGACGAAGGCTTTGGATTCGGCTTTGAGAACCGCGGACTCACCACACCGTCCTTATCAGCAACGATATCAGGAGAAGCGTCCGCCGAAGCGCTCGTCTTCATAGACGAGCTGGAATCCACGAGCAAGATGAAGGAAATCTCGCTCGGAGATATTTTTTCAGGCGCTCTGAACTTTTCCGCCAAGTCGTCTAACGCCGAAGCTGTTATCAACTTGAAGTTGCAGCCGTCACTCAATACGGCGGTCGTCTCTTTCGACGAAGCGTACGTCCGCGGTTTTCTCGGTGGATTAAGCGTGGAAGCAGGTCTGCGTAAGCTTGCGTGGGGCAAAGCGGACAGCCTCGGTCCCCTAGATGTGATAAATCCTCTTGATTATACGGACCTGATTGACGTAACGAGCGTACAGAATCGTAAGATTGCGGTACCAATGATACACGTATCCTACGGACTCGGCGCGTACTCCAGACTGGAAGCCGTGTTCGTTCCTTCTTTTACGCCGCAAAAATTCGCCGAGTCCGGCAGATGGGCGCCTTCTCAGCTGACGACCGCGCCTGCCGCGATAGAAACAGGCGCACGCGCATACTTTGTAAAAGAAATGCCGCCAGCCTTGTCTTTCGCCTTGCTCGCGGATCCTACTCTCGTTGACCTGCTCACCACAAAGATAGGCAGCGTTGCCGTACCGCACGAGCCCCCGCATACGGAATGGCTTAAATATATGCAGGCAGGACTGCGTTTTACTACAACCGTTAAGTCCGCGGACGTGGGAGTTCAGGGCTATTTCGGACGTCTGCCCCGCCCGGCGTTTGTATTGACAGGTTTGAAGGAATTCTGGAGCGAATTCAATACAGCGCAATTTGAGACCGAAAAATCTGCATACCTTACGGAATATCTCAAAGACAAACATATCTCGACGGTTTTTGATTATAACTATTTCGCTCAACTCGGAGTTGATTATGCACAGACGCATTGGGGCTTCAACACACGATCCGAGTTGGCTCTTAACCTTACTAAAGATCTCAAGGGAGACGACGGAGAGGTCTATAACCCATTCATCAGTTTCTCGGTGGGCTTTGACCGCGACATAGCTGTGAAGGGCGTTACCCTTTTCAACGTGAACCTACAGATAAATGAAAACATTCGCTTATTCAGCGACAAAATCAACAGCAACCGCGCCTTAGACATAGAAGCCGACTCAAACAATACGTCTTCACGGGTTACTTTAATCGCCTCCCGCAAATTCTTCCGCGATGAGCTTGAAGTCAATTTCACCGGACTATGGGGTATCGAAGACAAGGACTTCTACTTCGTTCCAAGTCTTATATGGACAAGGGAAAACCTCGCTATCGGTCTCTACAGCGGCGTCTTCCTCGGCAATTCCGAAGGGGAGCTGGGGCAGTATCACAAAAATAGCTTCGCCCGCATGACCATGACGTATACATTCTGATTTAATATAGCCGTGAGAGATTCCCTTTCTGATTTTGAAACGATTATTTTATAAAAGGCGGGTGCGGCAAAAAGGACGGCATAGTAACTGGGCGCATGAAGCGAGTCGTCGTCCTTGACCGTTGCGCCAACCTCAAGAGGCTCTGCTTTAACAATTAAGGTCAGTGGTTGAAACAAGAAACCGCCTGTCTTCAGACGGGCGGTAATTCATAAAAATACAGTGTAAGGCAGAGACAAATGGAGCCATTTAACTTTCCCCTTGTCTAAAAGCTGCGAAAACGGTATGCTTAATACCATGAAAAACAGTCTGTTAGAACGTTTCGTTCAAAGAATGGATTTTGATTCTTACGAAGACCTCTACGCCAACTTTTCTGTAACGATTCCGCCGACTTTCAATTTTGCCTACGACGTGGTTGACGAACTGGCAAAAGAAAAGCCCGATGAGCCCGCGCTCGTATGGTGTGATGAAAATGGCGGGGAAGCATCTCTCACCTATGCGGAAATCAGCGCCCTCTCAAGCCAAGCCGCGCATACATTCACAAAAGCCGGTATTCACAAAGGCTCGCCCGTTATGCTCATACTCAAGCGCAGATTCGAATACTGGCCCATCCTGCTCGGTTTACATAAAATCGGCGCCATAGCTATTCCCGCAACCCACCTCCTCACAGCCAAAGACATCGTGTACCGATGTAAAGCCGCAGACATAGAGGGTATCGTCTGCGTAGATGAAGACGTCATGCTTCATGTAGACGAAGCGGAAGCCAGACTGAAAGCCGAAGGCGGGAATACTTTGCATTATAAAGCGTTCTCCCGAAGCGTTCACCGTACAGATGGAACACTCCCGCGGTCAAAGGAGCATTGGGTGGATTTCAAAGCGGCGAGTCAGAGAGAACCGTTGGAATTCAAACGCCCGCCGAATGCCAGCACCATCGACGACATTATGCTCCTGTATTTCACGTCTGGCACCACTGGTATGCCGAAGATGGTCCAGCATAACTTCGCTTATCCACTGGGGCATATCGTTACCGCGAAATACTGGCAGCAAGTGCAGGAAGGCGGCCTCCACCTCACTGTCGCCGACACTGGCTGGGCAAAAGCCGCATGGGGAAAAATCTATGGGCAGTGGCTCTGCGGTTCCGCGGTTTTCGTATACGATTACGATAAATTCGTACCATGCGAAATGCTCGAAGTCATCACCAAACACAAAGTAACCACTTTTTGCGCCCCGCCAACCATTTACCGCTTCTTTATAAAAGAAGATTTGAGTAAATACAACTTTTCCTTTATGAAGAATTGTTCAGTTGCAGGCGAACCCTTGAACCCGGAGATTTACGAACAATGGCTCAAAGGAACAGGTTTGAAGCTCCGCGAATGTTACGGACAGACCGAACTGACCGTAACCCTTTGCACCTACCCGTGGATGAAGCCGAAACCCGGCTCGATGGGTAAACCCGCGCCCGGCTACGACATTGACCTGATTAGAGACGACGGCTGCTCCTGTGCAATGGGCGAGGAAGGGCAGATAATCGTACGCACAGACAAACGCCGTCCTATCGGAATGTTCGAAGGCTATTATCGGGACGCGGAACTGACCGCAAATGTGTGGCACAACGGTATATATTACACGGGCGATATGGCGTGGCGGGATGAGGACGGCTATTACTGGTTTGTAGGGCGGGCTGACGACGTTATCAAGAGTTCAGGGTACCGCATTGGTCCTTTTGAGGTAGAAAGCGCGCTTATGGAACATCGGGCGGTTCTGGAGTGCGCCATAACCGGCGTGCCTGACCCTGACCGCGGCGCCGTGGTCAAAGCCACCATCGTGCTGTCAAAAGGGTATGCGCCGTCTGACGCGCTTAAACTGGAGCTTCAGAATCACGTGAAGAAGACGACCGCCCCCTACAAGTATCCGCGCATCATTGAGTTTGTTGAAGAATTACCCAAGACCATAAGCGGCAAAATCCGCCGCGTACAGATTCGAGGCGAGGGATAAAAAGTGTTTCCTGAGACAAATACCGCTGAACTCTCAAACACAAAGCCCCCGCTCTCATTCAGCATTTAAGGAGTAAACTATGAAAATAGGCGACATTGGAGAGGTTGTAACGGTTGTTACGCCTGATAAACTTGCAAAGGTATGGGGAAGCGGCGCGCTCGAAGTGTTTGCGACTCCGTCGATGATAGGCTATATGGAGAAAGCCTGCGTTATAGCTATCGAGCAGGGGCTTGAACCTGGTTTCTCTACCGTTGGGGCGGCGGTGAATATACGGCATCTTGCGCCTTCGACGCTCAACAAGTCCATTCACGCGCGCGGAGAACTCATTGAAATAGACGGACGGCGGCTGGTGTTCAAAGTGAGCGCATGGGACGAATCTGGGCTCATCGGAGAGGGAATCCACGAGCGGTTTATCATTAACAACGAGAAATTCCTCGCAAAGGCAAATGGACGGAAATAAAAAGATTTTACTAATAACCTTATACTCCCTACCGATAATGAATTTATCGTATATATAGTTCCCCTCCCAAATCATTATATATACGCATGCCTCGAAAGGCGAGCCGGTGTTACAACCGGCTTTTTTTTGTCTTTGCGGAACGCGAAATCCATTCGCTGTTTCCGTGAAAAATAATTTTATCCCAAGAAGATGGAGTAAAATGGAAATATTAGATACTTTAAAAGCCGTTGCACATGATGCGCCGCTTGAATCGGGAGTTTATCTCTGGAAAGACGAACTGGGACGCATCATCTACGTGGGCAAGGCGAAAAACCTGCGCCACAGGCTTTGTTCTTACTTTTCGGGCAAAAAAGACCCGAAAACTATGGCGCTTATAAAGCGCGCCGCCGCTATTGAAACCGTCCTGACTACCAGCGAATACGAGGCTCTGATACTCGAAAACACGCTTATCAAACAGCATTCGCCAAAATATAACATAAACCTGAAGGACGGGAAATCTTATCCCGTCATCCGCATTACTGAAGAAAAATTCCCCCGCGTGTTTAAGACGCGGCGTATCATTGAAGACGGCTCTAAATACTTCGGACCCTATCCTAACGTACAGGCAGTCGATAGTTTGATGGAACTGATTGAGAAGGTATTCCCACTGCGGAAATGCCGCGTCATGTATAAGCGGGAGAGCCCCTGTATGTACTTCCACATCGGACGATGCCTTGCGCCCTGCTGTGGCAAAACCTCTGTTGAACAGTACCAGGAAATGCTCGAAAAGGTTGAAAAGATCGTGTCTGGAAACGTGGAATCTCTCATCATAGAATTGACCGAATCCATGCACCGCGAGTCTGCGGCTCTTAACTTTGAGAAAGCCGCCGAGTTCCGCAACACTATCCGCTCTATTGAGATGCTTGCCGTGAACACAGTTTCCATGATAGATATATCAAACGAGACGCGGGACTACATCGCCATAGCGAGCTCGGACGTCTTAATCAGCGTCGCCCTGTTCTCCCTGTACGGCGGCAGGATGATTGATAGAGACCTTTTTCGCGCTCAGTCCGCGGCAGACGACGATGATACACTTACGACATTCATCATGTCTTATTACGGAGAGAACCGTCAGCCTCCGTCAAAGATATTCATTAAGAAGACCGTGGATAAGGAACAAGAAATAAAGCACGAAGAGACAGAAGCAGGAGACGCGCCAAAGATACAGGCAGGCAATGAGGGCGCTGAAAACGAGACGCAGGAGGAAGAGCTAAACCCCATCGGGAATTGCTTGAAAGAATGGTTTCTGGAGACGTTTGGGTCATCGCCAAAGGTATTAATACCGAACAGTCGACAGCACACAGCAGTGATGGCGGTGGTACAGATGAATGCAGACGAGGACTTGCGTAAGCGCATCAAAGAACGAGGCGCAGGTCCAGCCCTTGACGAACTCCAGAGGGAACTGGGGTTGAGGCGGCGCCCAGAACTCATCGAAGGATTTGACATAGCGCAACTCAACGGCAAACATCCTGTAGCTTCGCTGATAACCTTCAAAGAAGGCGTACCGGATAAACGGAATTATCGTATCTTCAAACTGCGCACGGTCATCGGCATTGTGGATGACTTTGCAGCAATGCGCGAGGTTGTAAAACGCCGCTATTCTCGGTTTCAACCGGGAAAAAGAGAATTGCCTGACCTCATACTAGTTGACGGGGGGCTTGGACAAGTGAACGCGGCAAAAGCTGTGCTTGATGATTTGGGCTTTGACATTGACATTGTTGGGCTTGCCAAGCGAGACGAGGAACTCTGGCTTCCCTCTGCCAAGACCCCGCTTAAGCTCTCGCGGCGGAGCGAAGGCCTCAAGGTATTGCAGTTTGTCCGTGATGAAACCCACAGGTTCGCCACTGCCTTTAACCAGAAATTACGTTCCAAAGACCTCTGTTTTGCGATACTAGAGAACATAGACTCCATTGGCGCTAAGACAGCGGCAGTCATCATGAAGGCGTATGCAAGCCTGGAACGCATCGCGCAGGCAGAGCCTGAGCACATTACCAAGAAGTGCCGCATCACCATGGAACAAGCGCAGGCCGTGAAAGCAGTTGCGGAACTGACGCTTGCAGACACCGCCGCCGCCAAGCAGGAACGGTCCACACTGCGCTCGAAGAGCCTGAACAGACGAAAACCCCGCAAAAACTACAGGAAGAAATCCGTTGCGAAAACGCCGTCAGAATGGACGTACACAAAACAAGAGGAAGACTACAGCGAAGAACCCGCAGAAGGCGGCATAGGCGCAGACCTTGCGGCCGAAGCTATGCAGGACTATCAAGATTAAAAACCCCCGCCAGACAGTTTTACAAGCCCCCGTTTGCCCATAGCCCGTACAGTTCCTTGAAAAATCGCGTTCTTTTCCAAAAAGAACGCTTGACAATTTCCATCTTTTGAGTAATCATATCCTTATGCCAAAAAAACAAGCAAATAGTAATAAAGTCTCGGCTCACAGCCGAATTATAAACGCTTCCTTCCCCTGTACTAGTTTATTTGTACATACAAGACAGACGAGCCCGCGAATACAGCGGGTATTTCCCCTCCCCTATGCTAGTTTATTCGTGCATACAAGACAGGCAAGCCCGCGAATACAGCGGGTATTTTCACTTCGGAGAAACAGCCGTATCTCTTTACCATAAGGCGCGGCTTTTTTTCATATATCACTCTATAAGGAGATCACTATGTCAATCATAGACAACTTGAATGAAGTTTTACACAAAATCAAAGTAAGACTCTATCCCAATTACCTTACCTCTGTTACGGGCGCGTATATCGCGCGCACGGTTAACGAGGCAACGCTGACCATTGAAGAAATCTGCGTGGCGCTTAAGAACCGCGGAGGCTTCACGGGAAACTATGACGATTTGGTTGAACACGTACATCAGTTCCTCAACGAAGCCGCGTATCAACTCTGCGACGGGTTTGCGATAAACCTGAAGTATTTCTCGCTCCATCTGAGCGTAGGAGGGACTTTTGACAAGACGACCGAAACGTATGACCCAAAGAAGCATCCGATAGCGTTCCGTTTCCGCGCGCGTACGCCGTTACGCACGCTTGCGAATCTGATAGCGGTGGAGATAGACGGCTTGGCAAACGTGAGCGGCTACATTGATGAGATTATTGACGTGAGCACAGAGGCGGTGAATGAGACGCTGACGCCTGGGGGAATGTTCAACATTGCGGGACATCGAATAAAGATAGCGGGGGACAAGCCTGAGATAGGGATTAGTTTTGTATCGGTTTCTGAGCCAGACAAGCGGGTGAAGGTAAACAGCCATCTGGCGGAGAACACATCAAACAAACTCATCGGGATAATACCTGCGCTGGACCCTGGGGTGTGGAAGGTAGAGATAGTAACGCAGTTTACCACAGGCGGGACTTTCCTTAAAGAGCCGCGCGTGTTGGAGTCTGGTATAGAGTTGAC
>JAIRSU010000113.1 GCA_031255285.1 Treponema sp.
CCCGTCTTCGATTTTTGCGTGGAGGGTCATTATGCAAGCAGTACTGTCCGCAAGGAGTTTGTATTCTGTGGGGGTAAGGTCTACGCTTTCACCGTCAACAAGTTAAGGGCTAGACGCCCAGTCAAAGCCGTGATAAACCGAAAATAGGAGGGTATCATGGGGGAAAGGTGTTTTGAAACAACCCGCATAAGCAGACGGGAGCCATACCGCCCTGCCGCCTGGCGCGGCGTTCAATTTCAAATCAGCTTCGAGGCTAAATTTAGTCCTGTCGATGCCGATATATTAAATATGAATAAGACTATTATTTCAATGAATAAAGATAAATCGCTGATTTTCTTGCCGATTTCTCTGTTAATATTCTTTCAAGTCATTATTGTGAATCGTATCAACGCATACGATCCGCCGTCAGGCGCAGAAGAGTTGTTTTCCTTTGGGCATCCCGGCTTCATAACGAGCGCTCAATCTTCGGCGGGGAACGTGCTGTTTCTGCCCTCGGTTCACGCGGCGGCTATAAATCCGTCGCTTGTCGCGGAACTACAACGTCTTTCTGTGGATTTAGGCTACACTGCACTCGTTGAGACAAAAGACGGTGCAGGCTTAGGAAACGCCTTTTACGCGGGAATGCTTTTCCCCACTCGGTTCGGCGTGTTTTCAGGCGCGACCCAAGGATTGTTTTCATCTATAAACAACATGGATTTCGGCAATGTGCTTATCGCCCGTAGCGGATTCGCCCGCGATGTAACGGAAAGACTCAATGTAGGCGCGGGACTCTTTGGCGGCGGTGTGTTTGGCGGCGCCTTCAATGACTGGGCGCTTGCCTTAGACGTGGGTTTCATGTATAAGCTCGGCAAATTAGGATTTCTGAAAGACGCTCGTTACGGGGTCGCTCTTTCAAACATGGGAAAGACTTTTGTTCATGGGTCCGATATATTTCCCGCAATTTTCACCTTCAAGGCGGGATTCGCCGCGAACTTCTTAAATAAAGACAAGATTACCGCGGGTTTCTCTGCTGACCTCTCGTTCCCTCTGTTCCAAAATGTAATCTTCAATACAGGGCTACAGTTCCTCATAGCGAATATGATTGTCGTTTCTGCGGGATGGGACGTAAACGTCCGTGAGGCCGCGCGAGGAGACGGTATACATCTGCCTTTCCTAGGAATCGGCGTGCGCTTTACTGTGGGCAACTTTATGAACAGGCAGGCTTGGGAAGGAAGTGATTTTATGATTTCCGGCGCGTGGCGCCAAATTCACGATGGGATACAGCTCATTTCGACAGGAGCGTCTCTTAACTTAGGCGTCCGGGATAGCGAACCGCCCATTATTACTATAGAGGAGGGAGAATGATGCGTTTTCTCCAGAAGTTCTTAAAAATATTCAGCCTTTCGGCGTTTTTTCTTATGAGAGCGATCCCCGCTTATGCGCAAACCTACATCTCGCCGAACAATGACGGGGTGCAGGATGAACTGACGGTACATTTCAAGATAAGCGATAGACGTTATATTGCGGAATGGCGGCTCGTCATAAAAGATGAAAGCGGCGCTGTGGCGCGCGTCATAGCGAATAAGGAGACCCGTCCTCAGAAATTCGGCTTTAAGGAGTTTTGGAAAGCCCTTTTCACGCCGAAACAAGGGGTTAATACGCCAGGGAGCATAACATGGGACGGCGTACTGGATTCAGGCGAAACCGCGCCTGATGGTAATTATTTTTACTCTATTGAAGCCGCAGACGACAACGGTAACAGAAGATCAACCGAGCCGAGCATCGTCGTCGTTGATAATACTCCGCCTGAAATAGAGCTTGCCCAGCCTCCGGAAAGCGACAAATTCTTCGGCGCGGGCGCTAAAGCTTCGCTTACGGTGCAACAGAGCGGCTCGGAGGAGGACCTCTGGACCGGAACCTTTACCAGCGCCTCAGGCGAAAAGGTAAAGACTCTTATCTTTCAGGACGCCGCCCCTGCTGGTTTTCACTGGGACGGTTCCACCGATGAAGGCGTTCTTGCGGTTGACGGCGTTTATACCTATTCAATAGAGGCTACCGACAGGGCGGGCAATAAATCTCTTCCTGCGCGCATCACGAATATCATCTATTCAGGGGAAAAGCCTCTTACTAGTTTAGTAATAAATGGAAGCCGTTATTTTTCACCCCAAACCGACAGCCCGCAGAAGACTATCGCCCTTGTTCCGAATATCCCCGCACCCAAGACGGGCAATATGTTGGTCGGATGGAAAGTCGTCGTTACTGATTACAAAAACAATACCTGTAAGACGTTCACAGGCGCAGACGATGCGCCGTCCGTCATCATGTTTAATGGACTGAACGACGAGGGAACGCTCATTGACGAAGGAAACTATACGGCTGCGCTAACCGCTTCCTATCTAAACGGGTACCAGACCCCGCCCGTATATTCACCGGTATTCACCCTGAAACGTACTCCGCCTAAGGCTGGTCTAAACATTCAGCGGAAAATTTTCTCTCCTGACGGAGACGGCGTAATGGACGTTATCGTCATAAATCAGGAACTATCTCAAGAAGACGCGGCATGGCGTTCTGAAGTCGTGAACGCTGACGGCGCGACTGTGAGAAAGAGCGAACTGGGAGACTCTCCACCCCGCTCCTTTGAGTGGGATGGTAAGGACGATCGCGGCGGTCTCTGTCCAGACGGTGAATACACCTACAAAGTCTACTGCACAGACCTTGCAGGTAACTCAACCCTAGAAGTGAGTGAAGCTTTTAAGCTTGACACACAAGCCGCGGAAATCCTACTTACTGCATCGCCTGGCTTTTTCTCACCCAATGGGGACAATGTTCAGGACGTTGTTTCTTTGGCGCTTAAATCTCAAACGAGCATCGATAGTTACAAGGTTGATATAAAAGATGCGAATGGAAACGTAAGAAGGACGTTCAGTGGAGAGAATTCCTTGCCTTCGTCTATTATATGGGATGGCAAGGACGACCGCGGCGGTCTCTGTACGGATGGTGGATACACGGCCGCTTTAAGCGTAACCGCGGTGAACGGCAAAGCCTCGTCCGCGTCCCAGTCCTTTATCCTTGACACGGTTCCACCGCAGGCGGCTATAACCGCACCTTACACACTGTTTTCGCCCGACAAGGACTCTAACAAAGACGTTCTGCCGCTTGTTATTACGACCAGTAAGGAAAGACGATGGAGCGGGGTAATAGCGGACGCAAGTGGGAGTACTATGCGTGAATATACGTGGTACGATACAGAAGTTCCCTCGTTTGAGTGGGACGGCGCTGACGCATCGGGCAACACCGCGCCGGACGGTTCCTATACATTCATCCTTTCTGCACAGGACGAGGCGGGCAACAAGGGAACCGCGAGCTTGAGGGAGGTTGTTGTAGACGCTAGACCAACGAGCGCATGGGTTCTTGCCGAACATGAAGCGATTGCGCCAAACGGTAAGACGAAGACGCAGAACTTCACGCTTAATACGGCTTTGAGAGATGGGGTTGATACATGGAGATTCGCCGTTACGAATGGGAGCGCTGAAGCTTTCACAGTCTCTGGTAAAGGCGCCGCGCCTCCGTCAACTATCGCATGGGACGGGAGAAACACAAGCGCCGCGATAGCCGAAGGCGTATGGACGGGCGTTCTTTCCATTGATTATCTCAAAGGCAACAAGGTACACGTGGAAACGTCTTCCTTCGTCTGTACAGGGTTTGGTCCCAATGTCGGTGTTACAACCGCGCCCGAATACTTCAGCCCTGACAATGACGGCGTTGACGACGACCTGTTCATCAGCTTAAGCGCAAAGTCGCTTCTGCCGTTCGACTCGTGGTCCTTCACTATATTTGATCCTCAAAACCATAGGCCGTTTTGGAATGCGGGCGGTAAGTCCAAGATTACCGAGAGGATAACGTGGCAAGGCAAGAGCAACAGTGGCGAATTAGTCGAATCAGCGATGGATTACCCATATACGTTTACGGTAACGGACAGTCAGGAGCAGACCGTCAGCATTGACGGGTTTATACCTGTGGATGTGTTGGTTATTCGTGACGGGGACCTGCTCCGAATGCGTATACCGTCCATCATCTTCCGTGCGGACGCCGCTGACTTCGCGGGCAAGGATGTTGACTCCAAGAGCGGGCTTGAATCAGACGTTATCGAGCGTAACAACAGAATCCTGCGCCGTGTCGCCGCAGTCCT
This sequence comes from Treponema sp., assembly GCA_031255285.1. GTDB lineage: Bacteria > Spirochaetota > Spirochaetia > Treponematales > Breznakiellaceae > JAIRKH01. Next base: position 4,169 of record JAIRSU010000113.1, read on the forward strand.
CAACAAATTCAGAGAATATGCGGTAACCATTGAGGGGCACGCGAACAACGTGAGCGGCACGGAAAGGGAAGAGACCGAAACGACTACGGCTTATGGTCCTGCGCTTGTTCCACTCTCAGAGAGGCGCGCTGAGTTCGTCAAGGCGACCCTAGTCAGACTAGGCGTGGGCGCAAACCGACTGTCTACTATTGGCGTGGGAGGGCGGCGTCCTGTGGCGCAACGCGCAGACCGCGACAACTGGTGGAAAAACCGCAGAGTAGAATTTATCTTGAAGAAGTAAACGTTCATCTATATTCAGAATACAGACCGCCGAAGGGTTAAAACCGCCTTTGACGGTCTGTATTTTTTTGGGGGAAGGACAGGTTTTGAGATAATACTTTGACGCCGATAACCCTGCCCTGTAATATTTTTCAATGCGTCTTTGCTTCTTGCGGAGATTCACTCAATACGGCGCCCCAGCGCCGCGGGCTTTGGGTGCGGGGGAAGTTGTTAAAAAAGGTTCAAACCGAGTCTTGTTGAGACGCCGTATTTTTCGCATAGGATACTTCAAGGAGCGCCTTGAATTCCTTTTCGTCAAGCGATTCTCTTTCGAGGAGCGCGCCTGCCACATCGTCGAGCAAGGCGCGTTTGGACTTTAGCTTGTCTTTGACCGTGGAGTATTGTCGCTCTATGGTGCGGGCGATTTCCTCGTCAATATATTGCTGGGTAGTTTCCGCGTACTCACGGTGGAAGTGCGGCTCTTGGGAATCATTGCCGCCGATCATACCCGCGCCGCGCGTAGTCAGCGCCACGTTACGGAAGCGGTCGCTCATGCCATAATCGGTTACCATCCTGCGGGCGATATCAGTCGCCTTAGTCAGATCATTTGCCGCGCCTGTTGAGATTTCACCAAAAACAATGTCCTCTGCGGCGCGTCCCCCCAAAAGCACATTTATCTTGCCCAGAAGCTCCTCTTGGGTCATCAGATACCTGTCTTCTACCGGCATTTGCAAAGTATAACCCAATGCGCCAAAGCCACGCGGAATAATGGAGATCTTCTGCACCGGGTCTGAGCCTGGCGTGAAAGCGGCGATCAGAGCGTGTCCGGTCTCGTGGAACGCAATGACGCGCCTTACATTTTTCGCGATGATGCGGTTCTTCTTTTGCAAGCCGGCAACTGTTTTTTCAATAGCTTCCTCAAAGTCCTTGTGCGCCACCAGAGACCGCCCTCCGCGCACCGCGAGCAAAGCCGCCTCGTTCACCACATTGGCGAGGTCCGCTCCCGCAAAGCCGGACGTGATGCGCGCGATTGCTTCAATATCAACGGATTGACCGAGCTTCACCAGTTTAGAGTGAATCTTCAGTATCGCCTCTCTACCTTTGAGATCAGGCTTATCAACAAGCACTTGGCGGTCAAAACGCCCCGGACGGAGAAGCGCCGGGTCGAGCACATCAGGGCGATTAGTCGCCGCAAGAATGATGAGACCGCCGGCCGTGTCGAAGCCGTCCATTTCCACAAGGAGTTGATTCAGGGTCTGTTCCCGCTCGTCATTGCCGCCTGCGATGCTGTTGATACGGCTCTTACCGATAGCGTCCAGCTCGTCGATGAATACGATACACGGGGCGCGGTTCCGCGCTTGATTGAACAGATCCCTTACGCGGCTCGCGCCCACACCCACAAACATCTCCACGAAATCCGATCCACTGATGCGAAAGAACGAAACGCCCGCCTCGCCGGCCACAGCCCGCGCCAAAAGAGTCTTACCGGTGCCGGGCGGTCCTACCAAAAGCACGCCTTTAGGAATTTTGCCGCCGATATCCGTATATTTTTTTGGGTTTTTCAGAAAATCAACCACTTCGATAAGCTCGTCTTTTGCCTCGTCCACACCCGCAACATCAGAAAAACGAGTAGCAATGCCGCCTTCAGCCGCGACAAGAGCCTTGTTCTGTCCGGACGAAAGTACGCCGCCGCCCAGATTACCCATCCGTTTCATCACGAGACGCCATACAATCAGAAAAAACGCGATAGGCAGTCCCCAGGTAAGGAGGAAGTTGAGAACAATCGAACCTCCCCGCGAAGCCGCATAGTAACGGACTCCGTGAGCGTCCAGAAGGCGTATGAAGTCCGAGTCATTCAGAGGCACAGTGCGGTACGCCAGTTCAGACGCATCCTGCTTCAATAGACTCTCGACCCGCAACTGCGGTTTTTCGATGGACTGGAATCCGGTAAACCAAGAGTCGCTTAACTCGACCCGCTTGATTTCGCCGGATTCGATCTTCGCCTTAAACTCAGAAAAATCAATAGCTAGTTGAGTTTTACTCGTATAAGCGTGATTAAAGAGAGCTATGCCTGCAATCAGAACGACGATATATAGTATAGAAAATTTCCAGAAAGTCGGCGTTTTCAAATTTACTCCTTTTTCCTCCTGACCGGGTTTTAAAACATGAAAGACCCGTATAGTATCAGAACACTGATTATGATTTTATAATATAACAAAAAAGAGACGGTTTGTAAAGACGATTCTATGAACTCGCCAACGGCGCTTGAGCCGCCGCCGCCCACGTCTTGGGCGCCGAGGACTCAAGTTTTGTGCGCCGGGGAATCAAAACTTTACTCCCGTAGCTCAAAAGTTTACTCCCGTAGCTCAAAAGTTTACTCCCCTAGATTAAAAGTTTACTCCCGTAGCTCAAAAGTTTACTCCCCTAGATTAAAAGTTTACTCCCCTAGATTAAAAGTTTACTCCCGTAGATTAAAACTTTACTCCCGTAGATTAAAACTTTACTCCCGTAGCTCAAAACTTTACTCCCCTAGCTCAAAACTTTATTCCCCCAGATAAAAAATATTGACTGGTCTTGAACCTGTGTACGATACGAGTTGAGAGACGGGACCGCAGTTGCGCATCGGTATCTGACGAGTAAGGCGAAGGGCGCCGCGAGCGGTTGATTTTTCTATTATCTTTATATAGTATTAAAAAAGAATGAAATCTAGACTTTTAGTAGCGGACGATGAAAAGAACATACGGGACGGCCTTGCCGCATCTTTGGAAATGGACGGGCATGAAGTCGTTACCGAGTCGCGAGGCGATGATGCGTTGAAGCGCTTCCGCAGAGGCGACATAGACCTCGTCATCACAGACCTGCGTATGCCGGGCTTGTCTGGCGAAGATCTGTTGAAACAAATAATCGCGGAAAGTCCGGGTATGCCGGTGATTGTGCTGACTGGGCATGGTACGGTTGAGACTGCGGTTTCGGCCATGCGGGACGGCGCTTATGATTTTCTCACCAAGCCTGTGAATCTGGGCAGGCTCTCTCTTCTGGTTCAGCGGGCGTTGGCGAATCGTGAATTGGAAATCAGACATCGGCGTATGGAAGAGGAAATCGCGCACAAGAAACAGTTCGAGACCATGATAGGGTCGAGCGCCCTGATGCGTAAGGTGTTTGACACCATAAGCCGCGTTGCGCCCACCCGTGCGTCAGTGCTTATCACCGGCGAGTCTGGCGTGGGCAAGGAGCTGATTGCAGACGCCATCCACGGGCTTTCGCCCCGCAAGAACAAGCCCTGCATCAAGGTACATTGCGCCGCGTTCGCCGAGAGTCTTCTGGAGAATGAGCTTTTTGGGCATGAAAAGGGCGCTTTTACCGGCGCAGCGTCCCGCGGGCGCGGTTGTTTCGAGCGCGCCCACGAAGGCACGTTATTCTTGGATGAAATCGGTGAAATCAATCAGAACACGCAAATTAAACTGCTTCGCGTCCTACAGGAGCGTAAATTTGAGCGCCTAGGCGGAGAGGAGACCATAGAAACGGACGTCCGCATAGTAGCGGCTACTAATCGGGACCTCAAAGCTGAAATTGAGAAAGGAACATTCCGCGAAGACCTCTACTTCCGTCTGAATGTTATCAACATCGAAGCGCCGCCCTTGCGGGAGCGGAAAGACGATTTGCCGTTGCTCATTACGGCTTTCTTGAAAGAATTCGCGGAGGAGAACGCCAAACAAGTAGAGGGCGTTGATGAAAAAGCCCGCGCCGCCCTTTACACCTACGATTGGCCCGGCAATGTGCGGGAACTGCGGAACTGCATGGAAAGCGCGGTCGTGATGGCGCGAGGCAAGCTCGTCACCGTAGACGATTTGCCGCCCGCGTTGCAAAGCAAGATGGATGCGGGTTTTATCCGTATACCGCTCGGATCCACAATGGAAGAAGCGGAAAAAATTATCATCCGCGACACACTCTCCGCGAACCATGGCAACCGTAGTAAAACCGCTGAAACGCTGGCTATCGCCAGAAAAACTCTGCTCCGCAAGCTGAACGAATGGGGTGAAGGCGGCGGCCGCGGGGCGTGAGGGGTTCCGCCTCACCCTATTCCGCCAAACGATTTGGGGATAGAGAGCCGCATGAGGAGATTGTTGGAAAGATTATCCTGAAAAGAGAGCTTTATTTCGGCACTTTGAGCCTTTTTCCTATGGAAAGCGTGTCGTTCAGACCCATACCGTTGGCGTTTGCCAGCGCATCAGGGGTGATGCGGTATTTTGATGCGATGGACCAGAGCGTTTCGCCTTTCTTGACGATGTATTCATCGGTGAACTGCGTTGTATTGAGCGGTATTTTTTCGTTATTGGGACGTGCGCCGATATAGGGGGAGACGTCTCTCAGCGCGGGAATAAGGAGGCGCTGTCCGATTCTAAGACTGTTCGGTTTGACGCCAGGATTTGCCTGCTCTATCAAATCCACAGATACCTGGTAATGCCGCGCTAATGCTGAAAGCGTGTCTCCTGACTTTATCACGTAAATATAGTATTTGATGAGGTGAATGTCGGTGTTCTCCAAAACAGCGTTGATTTGTTCCGCGTCCGAAGTGTGGACTTTGAGCAGGTAGTTATTGTCAGGGGGGGTTATGTTGAAGAAGAGTTCCTGATTCGCCTTCTGTAGCTTCGATAGGGCAATGCCGCTTGCGTCAGCCAAGAGGCTCAAATCAACGCTCCTTCCCACATTGATACGAGTCCATTCAGGGGAGCGTTCCCAGTTCAGTTTTAGCCCGAACTTGCGGTGATTGGTAAGAATATAGGAAACCGCGAGTAGTTTCGGCACGTAGTGGATGGTTTCCGTCTTGAGGTGTTTCTTGCGGCTGAGTTCCCAATAGTCTTTGACGCCTGTCTGTTTTATGATTCTGCTGACGCCGCCGAGTCCCATGTTGTAAGCGGCCAGCGCCAGCGCCCAATCGTCTAACGCTCGGTGGTTTTCCGCGAGTTTGGACAGCGCCCCTTCCGTCGCCTTCCAGAAATCAAGGCGCTCGTCGAGCCAATCGGTTATCTTCATGTATGGTTTTATACTGTTCCGCATGAATTGCCATAAGCCAGTCGCGCCAGACCTGCTCCGCGAATTGCCGATAAAGCCTGACTCGATGACCGGTACATAGAGTAATTCCCATGGAAGGTTTCTCTCTTCGATTCTCTGCCTGATGAAAGCCATGTACGGCTCCGCATTCTTCATTATGCTGGAGAGCCATTCGAGGCTTGCCTTCGTTGAATAGCGCTTGACGTATTCTTGGGTGAGAGGCTCATCGAAACCTGCTATATTCAAGGGATAATCTGACTTCTCCATGAGGCGCTGTGGATTTTCAGATGGAGAAGTCCGTAAGGGACGTGAAAAATCCGGCTCCGTAAACACAAAGGTTGACTTCTCTGTCTCAAGCTCCTCTGCCAAGCCATCGAAAACAAAGAAAACCAGACAGAGTTTGAAAAAAAAGTTCTTTATAAGAGACGGCATTATTTCACGGAGGATGCGGCTTCTTTGGTACATCGGCTCCAGAATTGGCTTCGTCCTATGCCGAGTCCGATTTCGCCGCGCATTTCTAGCGTATCGGTCTTGTATTTTTTACCGTCGGCCTTGCGAAAAGTGATTTTACACTTATATATCTTGCCGTCTTCGGGGTTTATGATGCTCCCTCTGCTCCACGCGCCTTCACCGTCTCTCTTCAAGCCGAAAATCCACGGGGTTCCTGCAAGCGGCATCTCTCTTACGTCTCCACGTATCGGAAAGCCTTCGTAACTGCTCTTGCACAGTATCGCTTTTGACGTCGGTGGAAAATCGGCGACTGAAAGCATTTTCCCGAACAAGATTCCGTTTGTCTGGTAGATTTCCCAGCCTGCGGTTGTCTTGTGTGTTTTTTCATCAACGCTCAACCAGAATCCCGCAACAGGGTCGGCCGCAAATGCGGTTCCTGCTAAGAACACCATGCATAATACGAAAAGAAGTTTTCTCATTTATCTGTCTCCTCTCTTGATAAGTTCTAAAGGCGGTGGAGTTGCGAGCTACTACCCGCATCTTCCATTTATTTTCGTGAGCCGCGCTATTTTTTGCGCGAGTGCATCTGTCGGAGAGTCCGCGGGCAGCCGCCACTGCCAATTCGCGCCTGTACTTGATGGTGTGTTCATACGGGCTGATTCGTCCAAGCAGAGGTAGTCCTGCATGGGGATAACAGCAAGGTCGGCAACGCTCGATAGCGCGGCGCGGATAAACGCCCACACGCCCGTTGTCTCATCTTCAACACCGAGGTAGTCTTTGGCGAGTTTGACGTCTTCGGGATATGCGGTTCTGAACCAACCTAAGGTCGTGGTGTTGTCGTGGGTGCCGGTGTAAACAGCGCAGTTTCGGGTATAGGTGTATGGCATATAACAACCTGCTTCGCGGGAATCAAAGGCGAATTGTAGAACTTTCATACATGGGAAGCCAGACCTATCGAGTAAAGCCCGTACTTCGTCTGTGAGGAATCCTAAATCCTCCGCGATGATTCTTTTCTTATGGTCCTCTTCTCCAAGGGTGCGGAGCGCGGATATGAAATCTATGCCAGGTCCCTTCTTCCACGAGCCGCCTGATGCGTCTTCCGCGTTATTTGGAATTGAATAATAGCTCTCAAACCCGCGAAAGTGGTCGATTCTTACCACGTCGAAAAAGGAAAGGCTCTCCTGCATACGGTTAAGCCACCATGCAAAGCCTGTTTCTTTCATTTTATCCCAGTCGTAGAGTGGATTTCCCCACAATTGTCCCTTTGCGGAGAACGCATCTGGCGGGCAGCCGGCGACAGCTTTAGGTTTGCGGTCTTGGTCTAACTGAAACAGATGCGGATTCGCCCAAACGTCCGCACTGTCCATTGCCACATAAATCGGCATATCGCCGATAATTGAAACACCTTTTTGTGCGGCGTACGTCTTGAGTGCGCTCCACTGGGTCCAAGCGGTCCATTGAACGAATGCGTGATACTTAATATCTTCCATGAGTTTCTCTTTCACATAGACGTTTTCCTTAAAACGCTCGCTCTCTTCCCATAGTAGCCATGATTTGCCGTTGTTCTTCTGCTTAAGCGCCATGAAAAGGCAGTAGTCGTCGAGCCAAAAGGTGTTTTCTGTACAAAATTTGTTGAGTTCTTCCATGGACCCCAAGCTGCCCAGACGCTTGAATCGTGAAAACGCCTTGCGTAAAAGAGGCTCGCGGTTTTTGAATAGTAATCCGTAATCGACTCGTCCTTGTCCCCATTCGAGCGCGTCTATTTCCTCTTTTTTCAAGAGTCCTTGTCCACAAAGTTCGTCTAAATCAATGTAATAGGGACTGATTGCGAAAGCTGAGAAGCTCATGTAAGGGCTGTCGCCCCAGCTTGTGTGTCCTAGAGGGAGAATCTGCCATTGCTGCTTAGCTTTTTCAAGGAAGCCGATCCAGTCCCGCGCGGCTTCACCGAAGGTCCCTATGCCGTAGGGGGATGGTAGGCTGCTCACCGCAAGCAGAATGCCAGCTTTCCGTCTGTTTATCGTAGAAGGATCTATTTTCATATGTTCTATAGTGTATCTTTATAAAAAAGATGAGTCAAGTCTAAAATATTTTGCTTTTAGGTGATGCAGGAAAACGCGGGGCAACATGGATTGGAGGGGAACGACGTGGATAAAATAGCTTTGGAAGAAGCTCTACGCCAAAAAGATTCTTTGTGTTAGGCGACGGAGCAGATACAACATGGTGAAGCACCGCCGCCGTCTTCCCTATTGTTTGCTCATTATTATTTCAGGTGAATCTTCATCAATAAAACCCGCAGGAACTTTTATTTTTGTTTCATCTTGGTTTATCTGCAAAAGTCCTATTTTGTTTATAGTCTCCTAACATTGTAGACAATGATTGGTTCAAGTTTTATATCTTTTTTAAAAACCTCACTGTCTTTAGATTTTGCGTATTGATAAATACTGTAAACGCCGTTGTGGGAGCCAACTTTCCGCCCTGATGCCTCGCCAGCCTCCCCGCCCTTACACACTCCCAAACCTGCTCCCAAGGCGATTCGCAATTCCTAATCTGTAGCCGTCATTGCGAGGCATCCATGCGCTGGATTGCTTCGCCCTAAAGGCTCGCAATGACAAGGTAGCGGTCTTTGATTTATAATTTCAATGAAACCGATAATCCGTTTCCGGTAAAATTTATTGCAGGGCCATTTTTGTTTTGTTTTTTATGTAAGAAAGGTATTATCCAGCCGTAGAATGAACCTATCACTGTGCCGGTCAATACATCCGTTAGAAAATGACTGCCTGAAATTATTCTCATTGAT
>JAIRSU010000122.1 GCA_031255285.1 Treponema sp.
CCGACTTTGACAGCGGCCTCGATAACCTGGTCAATTATGTCGTCGAAAAGACAGGCGGAACCTCTCCGCTCTGGTCCCACATCCCCCAAAGCGCGGTGGACTCTCTCGTGTCCGCCCGCGATACCTGGCATGCCGCCTTCCAAAAGACCTTCGGTCCCCACGCCTCCGTGGATACGGAGGCGAAAAACGATGCGCGTAAAGCCGCGACCACAGTCGCGCGTCCCTTCATCGCCCAGCGCCTCATGTTTCCTCCGGTTACCAACGAGGACCGCGCTGCTATGGGCGTGCATAACAAGGATACCCAGCGCACCCCTATCGGCGACCCCGCGACCCGCCCGGTCATCGTGGACGTCCGCGCCCTCGGCGGCTATCAGGCGAAGCTCTGTATCAGCGATGAGACGACGCTGGAGAGCCGCGCCATTCCCTACGGATGCGACGGCTGCCTGCTGTGCTTCGCCTGGGACGACAAGGAGATAACAGACGAGTCCCTGCTGACGCAGACGAAACTGCTGACCCGCCTGCCGTTCACGCTGACGCTTCCTCCCGGATCCCGCGCCAAGTATCTTTCCCGTGCGGCGCGTTGGCAGAACGAGAAGGGGAGGCTTGGTCCTTGGAGCGACATCCAACACATCGTCATCGTCTAACAGGCACAGCCTGTTCTATGACTGTAGTACGTAAAAGTGTCTGGCACCGCAGGCATAGCCTGACTTCACACGGAGCGCTGTCCGAAGGAAGTCCCGTTGTTCCCGTCAGGCAGCGTGCGGGTGTCTGGCACCGCAGGAAGTCCCGCTGTCCCCGTCAGGCGGCGCGGTGTCTGTCACCACAAGAGTGTCTGGCACCAATCGGCGAAGACGAAAGATGGAGAACGAACGATACTCTTGCTAAAATCTGAAATTACTGCTACTATAAGCTATGGACCCTGCTAGTATAGGTCTTTTAATTTCTCTGTTTATTTTGATCATTCTATCCGCATTCTTTTCCGCGAGTGAAACAGCCTTCTCTTCGCTGAATAGACTTAAAATCAAGAATATGGTTGCCATGGGCAATAGACGCGCTGTTTTGATTCTGAAACTTACTGAGAACTACGATAAACTCCTCTCCACAGTGTTAATCGGTAACAATATTGTAAACATCACTGCGTCCGCTCTTGCAACCGTACTGTTCGTAGGGCTTTTCGGAAACGCGGGCATAACTATCTCCACGCTCTTGACAACGCTCTTCGTACTGATAATCGGTGAAATTTCACCGAAAGCAATAGCCAAGGAGATCCCGGAAAAGTTTGCCTTGTTTGCCGCGCCGTTTCTGAATCTTCTCGTCGTTCTACTGTCGCCGGTGAATCGTTTCCTGACTGTTTGGAAGTCTTGGATTATGAAGCTGTTCAAGGTGAGCAGCGATCATAGTGTTACCGAAGCTGAACTTTTAACGCTGGTTGAGGAGATGAGGCAGGAGGGGGGCATAAATGAACGTGAAGAGTATATGATAAAAAGCGCTATCAAGTTCGATGACCGTACAGCCCGCGATATCTTTACTCCGCGCATAGATGTGGCCGCTATGTCCATTAATGATTCAATAGACGCGATAGCGACTGTGTTTCATGAAACGGACTTTTCCCGCTTGCCAGTCTATGAGGGCTCCATTGATAACATAAAAGGCGTCATCCTCTTGAAAGACTTTCACGAGGTGTTTGTGAATAGGCGGGATGATTTTACCATCGCCGATATCATCAAGCCGGTAGTCTACGTGACCGAATCCATAAAAATCGCCATGTTGCTGCGAATCTTACAGACAAAAAGATCGCACCTCGCGGTTGTGGTTGACGAATTCGGCGGTACGCGGGGTATCGTCACTATTGAAGATATCGTCGAGGAACTCGTGGGTGAAATATGGGACGAACATGATGAAATTGTCGAAAAAGTCGTCAAAATCGGTGAGAATAAATGGAAAATACGTGGAAACGCAGGTCTTGAAGATGTAGTCGGTGTTTTCTCTATCACAGCGGCGCGGCATACAACTGTGGCGAACTGGATTATGGAAACTTTCTTCTTAATAGGCGATGTTCCTCAAGCGGGAGATGGTTTTGACTTTAACGGGTTCCACTTCACCGTAACAAAAACGAAAAAACAGCGGATACTGGAAGTGGAAGTGGAAAAACAGAGCGATTTAATAAATCACTGATTTAGTGGGTTTAGTGAATATTCAATCTCCAAGAGAGAATAAAATGAACAAAGACAACTATCATAAACAGCATATTATATTCTTTTCCGGATTATTCATTTTAATAATGATAATCGGAGAAGGCGCAGTATTTTTGATTTCCATGCGTCAGATGATACATTCCTATATTCAGGAACAACTGAAACTGCTTATCGAAACTAAACAGATGCAACTTCTGGAACGTGTCAACCGTGAGATTAACCTGACTTTGAAGATGGCGAATTCGCCCCTTATCAAGCAGTTTTTTCTTCAACCCGATCACCTGGTTCTGCGTCCCCTGGCTATCGAAGAAATCCTCGCCTATCAGGAAGCCTTTACAGAGAATACCGTTGCGTGGATAAGCGATATAGACCAAAAATTTTATAACGGGGATGTGTACTTCGTTACTTACGATCCTCAGGACCCGTTACACGCATGGTACAAGAAGACGCTATTGCAGGAAGAACCTTTTAACATGAATATTGATTTTGATTATCTTCTCCGCAAACAATACGACCTGTATATCAATGCACCGGTGAGAGACGGAGGAAAAGGCATAGGAGTCGTGTGCAACCGCATAACGCTTTCAGATTTCATAGACGATGTCTTCAATAAAAGCCACCGGACCGAAGATACGGGACACCTAAAGACCGAGATTCAACAACGCACGCCTTTCAGTTTCTTTTCTGATGGAGACAGAGTCCAGTACTATCTAGTCAGCAATGATGGGATCATTACCGGTGCGGCTGACGCTGATTTGGTAAAAAATAAAACAAGGATTACCGAATATTTGGGGAATATGGGTGAAAGAATTTACGCTCGAATTCGCGAGTTAAAGCAAGGCGAGAGCTATCAGTTCTTCGACAGAAATGTTCAATACATGGTGAGCTCTGTGCCTGAATTGAATTGGTACATAATGGCTTTTATACCGATTGATTTCTCCATGTTAGTAAACACGCCGATGACTACTGTATTTATTATGATGGCAGTGGTGGTAATCCTTGTGTTTCTTATCTTTAATATATTGACTATCAAAATTTTTACTAACCTTATGCTGTCTAAGTCCGCAATTGAGACGGCAACACGGGCAAAAAGCGCTTTCCTCGCCAACATAAGCCATGAAATCCGCACGCCTATGAATGCTATTATAGGTATAAGTGAACTTATGCCTATGAATAACCTAACTGAACTTCAACGAGGCTACTTCAAGGACATCAAGATGATGTCAAAATCGCTTCTGAGTATTGTTAACGACATTCTTGATTTCTCAAGAATCGAATCAGGTATGCCAGATACCATTATTCCGGTTCATTATAACATTTTGAACCTATTTGAGCATATCTGTTCCATTAGCCGTTTTGCTATCCAAGGGAAAAAGATAGAATTTCGTCACAGTTATTCCGCAAATGTACCGGAGTTCCTCTACGGTGATGAAATGCGGGTGAAACAAATATTTGTCAATATCGTCAATAACGCGATGAAATATACCATGAATGGCTATGTCGATTTTTCACTCGAAACAGAAGAACGAAATGGAAAAGAATACCTCGTAGGCATCGTCAAGGATACGGGTATAGGTATAAAAGAAGAAGACCTGCCGAAAATATTCGAGAGTTTCGAGAGAGTAGACGTTAAAAGAAACCGATCCATCGCCGGAACCGGTCTCGGACTCGCGGTCACAAAGCGGTTGCTCGAATTGATGGAGGGCTTTATCGAAGCCGCGAGTGTCTATGGGCAAGGATCAGTCTTCACGATATACATTCCCTTAGTCAGGGGCGACTCGACGAAAATAAAGAAAACATCTGTAAAACCACTGGCTAAAATCTCCACGGACCGTATTCTGTTTGTAGATGATCTGCCGAACCTTTCCGAGGCTCAAGGCTTTCTATCCAGATATGATGTTCAAGTGGACACAGCGTTGAGCGGAGCAGAGGCTCTGGACAAGATAAAACAAGCCGCCGATTCAGGCACCCCATACAGACTAATCTTCATGAACCACCTTATGACCGAGATGGACGGCATAGAAACGATAAAGCAGATTAGAGAGATGGAAGAGAGGGGACTGGTTGTAGACGGACAAAATGCTCCCATTCATGCTCCCATCATAGCGCTTTCGACAGATACAGATTCCGACTCAAGAGAGCGTTTTTTGTCTGCCGGTATGCAGGACTCTATATCAAAACCCCTCGACGCAAAGGCTCTGAATCGTGTGATGGTTAGATGGCTTGGAGCTAAACAGGATACCGTTGAAGTAATAGGAATGCCGCAAAATGTCGATTCTAAACAGGAAGTATCCCTCCTCTCTCCCACTTCTCAAAAAACCAAACACCTTTTTATCATCAACCCCAAGTCCTTTGCGCGAGATGAAGATTTGGACAAGTTTATTTCCACTATAAAGGATTATTTTGTCCAAAAGCAAGGGATAAAAGAGTCAGAAAGAGAGGCAGGAGGTTTAGACAAGGAGTATCCAGAATTTTTCATTAACATTTCCCGATTTCCACGCCACGCCATTGTCATTATAGGCAACTATATACAAAACATAGATCCCGATACACGGGTACGAGTCTACTCTGTCGGCGGCGAGGGTAATAATTTCTGTTGTCTCAATGGTATTATCGGGCTTCCTAATGAGAAAAATACAGAGCTTGCCCTTATGCCTTACGGGACAACTAATGACTTCGTTCTGTTATTCGGTAAGGAGTATATGAAAGATTTTCGTGATGTGGCGCTCCAAGCGTCTGCGCCGGTTGTTTCAATGGATATTATCAAATGCAATGATAACTACGCGCTGAATAACTGTACTGTAGGCTTGGAAGCCGCAGCCGTCATAAAGACCGTATCTCTGAACTCAAGGTTTAAGGAAATCCGTCATAAACTCCGGGCTTTGACTGCATTTTTTTACACACTTGGGGGGATTCTTTCACTCTTTGACAAAAAGCTTATCAATCAGCGATACACCATCATAGCGGATGGGGAGAATTTGAGCGGATTCTACGTTAGCATCAACATAGCCAATGGACCATTCTACGGCGGAGGCAAGAGACCGGTACCGGACGCCGTTCCAAACGATGGCTTCTTGAACGTCGTCATGCTGAAGAAGACAAAAAATATCTCTCCATTGCGTATCATGACTCTCATATCTCGATACTTTAAAGGAGAACAAGCAAAATTTCCCCAGTATTTCCTACAGCGAAGATTCAAAAAGCTTCACATAAGCTCGGATTCCCCCCTCTACGTTAACATGGATGGCGAAGCCTTCTTCGATTCCGAGCTTAATATCTCCGTCGTTCCTCATGCCATTAAAATAACCTCAGTAAGAGGATTATCATTCGATGTTTCCAACAAAGAGGCATCTGATGAACCATAAAGATTACGACTCTAAGTACTACCGTCTGGCGAACCGTTTGATGCTCCTCATAATAGGAGTATTCAGCGTTTCTAGGATAGTCAATGCCCTCCTGGTAGGTGAAAGATATCAAGCTGTTATTCTCGCGCCTGCATGTATATTGGTATTTAGCATTATCTTTCTTCTCCAACGTGCGAGCAAATTTGTTAATACGGCGCTCTCCGTCCCCCTTATTATATATATACTGTACCTCACGGCTTCCTTTATAATGCGGAGTTTTATCTATTTCTTTTATGTTTATTTTACTATCTCATGTATAGGTGCACTTTACTTCAACCCCAAGCGATTTCTACAATTCCTTGTCTTGAGCAACTGCATCAATATCATTCTCATAAGCCAGAGAATTCCTCTTTCTCATTTAGGGAACACGGCTCCTATGTCAGAACTTATCGTAAACGGCTGTCTCATGGTTTTTTCATCCTTTATCCTTTATACCATCATCCGTTTCGCGGCGGACAAGAATTCCGCTTCAGTTATGGCGGAGGATACCTTTTCCGCCATCATGAAAGTTACACCTGATCTTCAAGTTTTCGTTGACAGCTTAAACCGCATCACCTATATTAGCGACTCCTTATCGGTATTTGCCAACATAAAGGATCCGTCTCTTCCTATAGGCAGACCTATTCTCGATTTATTCGGCGATAAATCCCTGAAGCTGATGATTGGTAGCATCGTTGAAAACCATACGTTTTTCTATGGGATGCGGGATACGGACATCAATGGACAGAAACGCTATTTCAAAATCATTGCAGATGTTCTCCCTGGCGATAACAAAGGCTACTTCCTCAATATCACTGACATTACGCCGGAAATTCAAGCGCGTATAGACGCGGAAACTGCGAACCGTGCCAAGAGTAATTTCCTCTCTCGTATGAGTCATGAAATCCGTACTCCTATGAATGCCATCATCGGTATGAGCGATCTTATGCCTCGAGACAATCTGACTGAATTACAGCGTGATTACTTCGATAACATCAAGAAAATGTCAAAATCCCTCCTTACCATTATCAACGACATCCTGGACTTTTCCAAGATAGAATCCGGTAAGCTTGAGATTCTACCCACTCATTTTAACATCCACGCCGTATTTGCAGACATCTCGTCTATGTGCCAATTTCTGGCTTCCGGTAAAGGACTTTCATTTTCCATCGTTTTTGACGAAACTTTACCTAATATACTTTTCGGCGATGAAATCCGTATCCGTCAGATATTTCTCAATCTCTTGAATAACGCTATTAAATACACGAATACAGGCTTTGTACGGTGGACGCTTACGCGGGAAACGCGGAATGAACAGGAATTCCTAGTAAGCACTATAGAAGACACAGGAATCGGCATAAAAGAAGAACATATTCCTCAATTATTCAATAGTTTTCAGCAATTGGATATAAGACGCAACTACGGTATTGAAGGGACTGGACTTGGACTGGTAATCACAAAACAACTTCTTGATCTGATGGGTGGTTTTATCGAAGTCAAGAGTGAATACAAAAAAGGGTCGCGTTTTACCGCATTCATTCCGCTCGTCATAGGGAATCCTGAAAATATAGAAAGCAATATTCAACCCAGCAACCAGTGTATTATAGTGAAAAAAGGAACATCGGTTCTCGTAGTTGACGATATACCTGTTAATCTCACAGTAGCGCTCGGATTCCTGTCTCTACACGGTATAGAGGCGGACACCGCGACTAGCGGTCTCGAAGCTATCAGGAAGGTAAAAGAAAAGACTATGAATGGACAAGGATACGACCTCGTATTCATGGACAGCATGATGCCCGAAGTGGACGGAATCGAAGCGGTCAAAATGATACGTCTACTGGGAGACGAGGCTTGTACCGATCGAGAACGGTTTATATTCCGAAAGATGCCCATCATAGCCCTGACCGCAAATGCGATTTCCGGTGCAAAGGAGACCTTCATCAAAGCCGGTATGCAAGATTTTATCTCAAAACCCATCGACGATAAACAGCTAGAAAACGTTCTGTTGAAGTGGCTTCCTCGCGATAAAGTCATCGGCTTTTATGATGCTGTTTCCTTGCATATGACCAATACGCATAGCCAATCGGATGAACTATTCAAACGGTTATGTGCATTAGACGGACTTAACGTTATTGAAGGTGTAGAACATTCAGGCGGGAACCGTACAGCATACTACCGGGTACTGCGGCAGTTCTGTGACGGGCTTGACGAAGGCATTCACATCCTCAAAGCAAGTGTGGATTCCGGGGATTGGTCCCAATTCACCATAAAAGTTCATGGTTTCAAAGGCGTCCTGAAGATCATAGGGCAGGCATCTTTGAGTGAATGGGCAGACAGGTTGGAAAAGGCAGGGAGAGAATGTACCGAAGAGATCTGTCGTCGAGACGTGGGCCCATTCTGTTCAGCGATTCTCGCGTTCCGCGAGGAATTATCCAAAACAGGGCTCTTATATCCTGCATCCGATGTGGCATCGGTAAACGCCAAAGAAGCGCCTCTCTCCGAGAGCGTTATTGGCGAATTGAAGAAGTTACGAGAGGCTTGTATTAGCTTCAATGCGAAAAAGGCAGAAAACATCACCAACCGACTCAAAGAAGCAACTGGTACCGATATTGCCGAAATTCTCGCGCTCGTATCCATTTTTGACTTCGAGCAAGCCGTAGAAAAAATCAATGCTCTGGTGGAAATGTGAGTCGGTCTATATAACAGAAACACTGTCTATCAACCAATCATGTCTATCAAGTTCAATAACAATTCGCGCTCTTGGGGAATCAGTCGGTAATCACAGATAGTCTCCGCAGCAAAAACGGCTCGAGCTTCATGAATGAGTCTCTGTCCCAGTGTCTGTGCATGAATAATCGCCCCAGATTGCTGCATTCTCTCAATAAGTTCTACGACTTCAGGCGTACCCGCACCGTTCTTACGTGCTGCGGAAAAGCAACGGTTCACGGTCGTAATGTCTCCGTCATATTGCTGTGTGTAAAGCAGAACAGGCAGACTTTTTTTGCCCTCCACAATATCGTCTCCATATTGTTTGCCTGCAATATCTCCCATGAGGTTTTTCACATCGTCCAAAATTTGGAAACCCACACCTAGTTTTTCAGACACACTCCCCAAAATTTCAGCAATTTCACGACTTGCAGGCGGTTCTGCGGCAAACACTCCAAACATTGCGGCAAGACGGGACAGAGAACCTGTCTTGAGTCCACACATGAGGATATATTCTTCAAATGAAGGCATCACGGTCTCATCCCTATGCCAAGCTATGTCCAAAGCCTGTCCCAGATGCAAGCGGCGCAGATGTTCCGCCCAAAGCCGAAAAACTTTGTTTTGAAAAGACATTTCCAAATCGTTAATGCAGACGAGGGGCAGAAAATATAAGAAACTTCCGCTATTGATTGCCGTATCTACACCATAACGTACATGGATAGATGGTTGTCCTCGTCTCTCCATCGAATTATCCTCAATGTCATCGTGAATGAGACTGGCATTGTGAGAGATTTCAACAAGAGGTACAAGAGGCAAGGTTTTATCATCGCCGCCCAGAGCTTTACAGACAAGCATCATCAACAAGGGACGCCATCGCTTACCTCTACGGGCGAGCAGATCCTGTCCCGGCGCGGTGAGCGTCGCACATAGTTCAGGGGAAACACCCACACCCGGAAATACACGGTTCACCCATTCGATGTCCAGCTTGGGCGGCAAAATAGCGTCCAGTGCAGATTCTATTTTCTCAACCTGTATCGATTCGTTCTTATCCAATATTTCCCCTCATAACGAACTTGTGGATGCTCTCTTTACCACTTTCAAGGCAAATGTGGCTCAGCTTATAATAGTATACTCGCCAGTACTAATTTTTGTAGCGAATTTATTATCAAAATATATTTTAAATAAAGAATCCCCCCCAGCAGGCTCCGGGGTCTTAACCAAGAGGTCTATAATACCAATAATATTGATTTATAACTGACTCTAATTATAGATAGCTGATCTATATCTTACCAAATCTCATCCGTAGCGGCAAGGAGTCTTACCACTACGTGTTGTAAAATATTTGTGTTTATTCGTATAATCCATCCATTATTTTTTCAAATTTACGGTCCCACGTAATTTTCGCGACGCTCGTCGAGTACCCTTTGAGCGCCTGAAGTAAGCCAGTCAGCAATACCCGCATCATAAACCTTGTCAAAATCCGCAATAGCAGCAGTGATTGATTCAGTGTAGATTACCACGCCCTTGTCTATCAAGGTCTGCTGTAAGGGACCAATAGCCGTAAGCGGTGCTTTTGTAGAGATGACGATACCCGGGCGTGCGTTGGTCATAGCAATGTTGTAGGCGTTGACAATGAGTTCAGGCGGCCATGCATATCCATTCGCCAAGGCTTTGATGTTCATTTCATCACTTCCTAGAAACAGACCGTTCATAGGCAAAGTATAGTCTATGTTCTGAGGGCTGTTCTGAATCCAGCCGTCCGGCGCGTTAGGGATAAGCTTGGGCAAACCATCAACCAAAGTATGAACAATATTTTCTGGACCAGTTTGTATAAAGTGATAGTTCTCGTATTTAGAAAGCCAGTTGAGGTACCGCATCGCCGCTTCAGGTTGTTTGGATGACGCGGGAATGAAGAAGAATAGACCCGCCGCATCATAGGAACTTTTGTGCGTTATACCGTCAGAACTTGTGGCACAGTCAACTGGTACGAAGTCCGCAGTTGGAATGTTTCTTCGTAAATCTGACAGAATACCATTAGGCTCCCGGTAGATGTAGTCCCATGATTCCGAGAAACTACCCACAACACCGCTCTTAATGAGATTATCTTTCGCATCCGAACTCGTTGTATAGAGCGGGAAATTCTTGTCCACGAGTCCCTCGTTGTGGAGCTTGTTTATGAAACGGACACCTTCCTTGTAGCCCGGAATGAGGAAATTGCGTTCCGCGATAGCGTGAGTCCATATATCTTTAGTACTGATGTCTGGAGCGATAAAGGAATCCATGATGTTTGCTGCAGTCCAACGAGCATCGGTAGTCATAGTAAAGGGAACGACGTTATCTTTGCCCACGTTACCAGGGTCTTTTTCCTTGAACGCAACCAGCGCCTCATACCACTCTTGAGTAGTCGTCGGCAAGGGCAGTCCGAGTATGTCAAGCCAATCTTTGCGAATGAATATATTCCGCATAGCGACGTTCATACGACGGCTTGGAATGAAATAGAGCTTGTTGGTGGTATTGTCAAGTTGACGGCGGATCATATCTCGTCCAGGAAGTGCCCTATCAGGTCCAAGGAATTCTTTCAGGTCTTTGAGAATCGTATCGGTATAGGGGGCAAGATCAAAAACGCCGCCTTGCATCGCCCAGTTATTGATGTTATCCGCACTATAAGTATAGCACACATCCGGTGGGTTACCCGCGGCCATCAAGTTGATGAGAGCCTGGGTTTCTTCCCAACGAGGGACGGCCACAAACTTAACAATTATATTCTCATCCTTCAGTATTTTTTCCTGAATCCATTGAGTCCACTTGTTATTAGTTGGATCTGTTTTCCCACCATCGGTACCACGATCGAATATTTCCACCGTTATCTCGACAGGCTTTCCCGTTTTGTCGTTAGATGCGGCTGTTTTCTTATCGCATCCCGTCATTGAAACGACGACACATAAAATCGCCGCCGCTTTGAGAAATTTCTTCTCCATTTGTTCCTCCTTGATTTTTTTGTAGGTGTGTATTGTGCACCCGCTTATCCTTTCACCGCCCCGATAGTAACGCCTGAAATAAAGTAACGCTGCAACCATGGATATACGACCAAAATAGGTACAGTGGCAAACATGACGGCTGCAGCTTTCATACCATCCCCTGTAGCAGGAGCGGCTCCTGATAAGCCTTCCTGTGTAGCGATCTCTATTGACGAAAGATTATTGATGATATTGTATAGCTTCAGCTGTATGGGGTGGTAGGCGGGCGCAGAGGTGAGATAAAGCAGGGCATCGGAAAAGCCGTTCCATCGTCCCACTGCATAGAACAAAGCAAGAGTCGCCAACACAGGCATGGACAAAGGCAAATATATATGGACCAGTACTGTGAAAGGATTAGCTCCATCTAATTCCGCAGACTCTCGCAGACTGTCCGGCACGCTATAGAAAAAGCTCCGTAGAATTATCATGTTGAACACCGATAGGCAGTTTGGGATTATCAGCACAAGTGGATTGTTCAGTAAGCCAAGGCTTTTTACCAAGAGGTAGTTTGGTATGGTGCCGGCACTGAAATACATAGTAAAGATGATAATGATGTTGATTACGGACCTGCCCTTGAGTTTTTCGTAAGTGAGGGGAAAAGCGCAGAGAACCGTCATGGCGAGAGAGACGACTGTACAGACGGCCGTCAGGAATACAGACCATACCATGGAACGGGAAAAAGACTTATCCTGAAACACGTATCTGTAGGAATCCAGCGTGGGCTCGACCGGTAATATGGACACTCTGCGGTTCACGATAGCCATGGGGTCGCTGAGAGAACGTGCAAATAAATTCAGCATAGGGAAAAGACATACAAACATCACCAGAAGACAGAAAACCGCAATAACAACGTCCCCGATTTTCCGTGAATATGATTTTACCATGGAAACTCCTTCAAGTTAAAAAACAGGTATCGGTGTATAAAAACGAATCGCTTTCTAACAACGACTGCTGTTCTCTATTTTTTACCAAATCCCCCGCTCTCCAGCCTTTTTAGCAATCGCGTTTGCAGTGAGCAGGAATACAACGCATACGAGTGATTGGAAAAGCCCTATCGCCGTTGTGTAAGAGAACTGCATAGAACGGATACCAACACGATACACCATGGTGCTTATGACATCAGCAACCTGCATAACCGTCGGGTTTGCCAGCGTATAGGGGCGGTCAAATTCACTCCCAAGTATGCGACCGAGATTCATAATGAGAAGTACTACGATAGTAGGACGTATACTGGGCAGAGTAACATGCCAAATCTTCCGTAAACGCCCTGCACCGTCAACTTCGGCCGCCTCATAGAGCTCCGGATTTATGCTCGTGATTGCGGCAAGATAGATGATAGTTCCCCAGCCCATCTCTTTCCACACACCGAGCCCTACATAGGTCGCTATCCAGAGCTGATTCTCCATAAGGAAATTGACCGGCTTATGACCGAATTTGGCAAGCAGCATGTTGATAACTCCACCGGACGGTGCGAATAGTTGAAACGCCATACCACTTATAATAATCCACGAGAGGAAGTGTGGCAGGTACACAACAGTTTGCGTGAGCTTCTTATAGAAGCGGATATGTAGTTCATTCAGCAGAATAGCGAGGATGATAGGGGCCGGAAATCCTACGATGAGATCAAGAAAATTTAAAACGAGCGTATTACGGAGCGCGTTATAGAAATCGCGGGATGTGAAAGCCTCTTGGAACCACTTGAGCCCTACCCACGGAGAGTCCCAGACCCCCCTGAATATGTTGTAATCCTTAAAGGCGATGACGATGTTTACCATGGGGACATATCTGAAGACCAGAAAAAACGTCATTGGGAGAATCAACATGGCATAAAGTATCCATGTACGCTTGAAATAAGCCCTGCTGGTTTCTAAACGGTTCATGTGTGTCATAATAAAAATACTATAACAGATTTTAGAGATTACGCAATACGAATAAACTATATATTTTTTGTAAAAAATAAAGATAGCCAACTGTGTGCCAAATACGAATAATTCACAGCGGGGAAGTTCGTAACTTGCGTGGGAGTTCCACGATCTATGGGGG
>JAIRSU010000129.1 GCA_031255285.1 Treponema sp.
ATCTGTGAAATAAACCGCTGCTTGACTTCAACTGTTTGCCATAGGTAACTGTCGAAAGACTATTCTTGTCAAGGAAGTAATTTCAAAAAGTTTTAATCCTGATTGGAAAAGCGTTTACACTCACTTTAACGTCCTCGTGCTATTATATCACCTCTTTTTGTGTTATTTTTTGTGTCTCCTCTTTGCGGCGGCGCTGCCATTCACGCTGATACTCTCGTTGATAAGCGCGGCGCTTTTCGCGCTTGGCTTCTGCTTCTTCTTCGATTTCTTCGGGTGTTTTCACGGGCATAGCCGCCAGCTTAGCCTGTTTCTTCTTCTCCGCGCGTTTCGCCTGCTCTGCGTTGAGTTTCTCTTTGTGAAGGTGATAATATTCGCGCCAATATGCCCGACGGTGTTCCACAGGGTCGAAGGGCTCCGGTTCCGTTTTCTCCTGCCCCGGAACGTCGAATTTTCCGATGAAATTCAGATATATCTCAACTTTCTGATAACGCCCGTAGCCTTGCTTTGCTCCCTCAGCTTCGTGGACAACGATTTTCTCTACGAATTCGTTCAGCATGGATGCCGTCAATTCCGTGAAGTCGGTATATCGCCGGACAAGCCTGATGAATTTCTCGGCGCGGTCTCCATCTTCTTTAAAACGTTCAAGACCAGTCTGCAATTCGGCGATTTGACGCTCTAGTTCTTCCTGTTCGCTTTCGTACTCGCGGGAGAGAATTTCAAAACGTTTCGCCGAGAGTGAACCGACTACCTTGTCTTCGTACAACCCTTTGATAAGTGTATCGAGTTCGCTACTCCGTTTTTGGCTTTTCAGTAATTGCTCTTTCTGCGTTTTGGCCGCTTCTGCGTTTTGAAGTTCAGAAGTTTCGCGCACCAGACGAACAAATTCTTCTTCACTGTCTCGGACAAATCCGCTTACTGATTTAATAGCGTCCAGTACAAGTGTGCGTAGCACCGACACTTTGATATAGTGCATCGTGCATTTCGGCGGGTACTTGCTGTACTGGTTGCAGGCATAGGAATCCTGTGAATCATATTTCCCGGCCAGCGTTCCCTTATGGTTGTACATGCGAGAACCGCAATCGGCGCAGTAGACTAAACCAGTGAGGGGGTTGGCTTCTCCTGTCGATGTTTTGCGCCGCTTTACCTTCCGGCATTTCTGCGCCGTATTCCACGTCTCGGCGTCCACTATGGCTTCCTGTGTCCCATCAAACACCACCCACTCTTTTTGTGAGCGATGTTTATGCTTCTTATCCTTGTAAGAATCTTTATATGTCCGAAAATTCACCGTAGCGCCCATGTATTCCGGGCGGGCAAGGATATTTTTCACTGTCGCGCCGCCCCATCTACAAAAATCCTCCGCGCTTATCGGCGTATACGTTTTGTCATCACGCGTCGCAATGTATACAGACGGGCGTGTTACGCGCTCATCTGTCAGAGTTCGGGCTATCTGGTACGGCCCCTTGCCCTCAATTGTCATCCGAAAAATGCGGCGCACGATAGATGCCGCTTCCTCGTCGATTAGCCACAAATTTTTATCGTCCAGGCTTTTGCGGTATCCATAAACTGCGGCGTTGGTCATGTGTTTGCCGCTGTTTCCTTTTGCGTGGAGGACTGTTTTGATTTTTCGCGAGGTATCGCGGGCGTACCACTCCGCCATGATGTTCATGAACGGGGCGAATTCGTTATCGCCGGTGGCGCTGTCGATGTTGTTTGAAATGGCGATGAAGCGGACGCCTTTCTCGCGGAACAGAACTTCCGTGTAAAACCCTACCTTGAGATAATCCCTGCCGATCCGCGACAAATCTTTGCAAATGACCGTGCTGACGTTTCCGGTCTCGACTTCGGCGAGCATAGCGTTCCACCCCTTGCGGTCAAACGTCGTGCCGGAAATTCCGTCGTCCGTGAAATGCGACAGGTTTGCGAAGCCGTTTTTCAAAGCATAATCTTCCAGAATTTTTTTCTGGTTGGTGATGCTGTTGGACTCGCCCTGAAGTTCGTCGTCACGGCTCAAGCGTTCATAAAGCGCGGTAATTTTAGTGTTGCCGGTCTGCCTGTTCATAAAATGGTACTCCTTTCAGGCGACCGGCCCGCTTGCAGTGATCTTATTATGACACAGCAAAAGAAATTTGGCAGCATCATTATGAAATTTTTTTGTCTTTTCACTGCCGTGCCTCGTTTTGGATCATACGTCGTATTTTATCGGTCAGCGTTTCTCGGCTTGTTTTGCTGAAGTAGACGACGACCTCGTAGGCAGTGGAGTGGATATTCTTGTGCAAAGTGAACGATCCGCTATACTCTCGGCTCTCTTGCTCTGTCTCTCTCACGACTGCCGAATTTTCGGTCATTGCTCATTCTCTCCTTGTTGTGTAACGTCTCATGTCTCTCTGAAACTCTCTCTACATTCTTGCTTACCCTGTATTTTTGACACCCTAAAGCCTACCAACATTTTGACATTGCCCAGGTAATAATAAAAAATGTTTTCTGAACATGTAAGCCACACCGCAGGCAAAGTTCATCGTTGTCATCACACCATTTTTCCAATATCTCAAGCTCCTTGCCGCTCTCCTGCTTTTCATACGCTGTCTCCCTGGAGCCCCTTGCTCTGCGGGAGAAAGCCGAAGGCTGTAAATTTTCAGGCTTCTTCTCTTTCAGGGTAGTTGACCACTACGCGCCCGAATAGCCGTGCCGAACACCCCCCCGTTTACCGGGCACTTTTAACCTGGGGAAAGGGTACTCCGAGGTCGTAATTTTGTCGTCGCAAAATGATCTCCCCGCTCCCCAACTGAACGCAGAGCACCTTTAAGGCGTTTAGGCTCCGTCAATATGTTAAGAAGTACCCCAAATAGCTCCGCCATCGGCATCAAGAAGTAACCACTGTGCTTTTGGGTTCTCTTTGTCTTGGGAGAAATGTATACCAAGTTGGGGTTTTTGTCGTCGAAAAAGCATCTCTTAGGTTCTCAAGTCATCTATTTGATTCTTTGAGCATCTTTTTGATGCTTTTAGAGGCTTTTTAGTGCGAAAAATGGAATATTGCGACATATTAATTGCGTTGCCCGTAAATAGCCATGACCATCAATGATGCAAAAATATGACTCAGGGATGATCGGATTTGAGGTATTGGAAAGGGAAAAAGCTTGTTTATACTAATTTGGTGGAGATTGATGAGGCAGAATTGGACCCTATTTTGATGCTTCAATGGGAAAATGTGACATGCGATAACTTGAATACCGATTTTCCCGGACAGTGTAACCAGGTTGGGGTTCAAAAGTAGATTTATCATATAAAACAGAATAATACAACTATACTGCGATGGAAATTCCAAACACGTCTATGATGTTACGTTGCAAAGGATCTGCTTCAGTGACGATGTTGCCGTAACGCCCAGAGTACCGAACTTCCACGATTGTTTCCATC
>JAIRSU010000049.1 GCA_031255285.1 Treponema sp.
TTGTCAAATAAAGCCGACCTTCGCCGACCCTCGCCTTCCTTGAAAGACCCTCCCATCTTACACCTTCCTCTCTTTTTTGTCAATACCTTTTCTCACTTTTTTTCCCCCAATAATAAAAAAAAGCTTTATCAATTAACTTCTTGTCAGGTGCCTTGGTGAAAAGCGATACTATCGGCACGATAATGAACGGAACTGCGATGGCAATAGAGGCGGCAAGTGGAGATTTAGATGCGCCAAGTACAAAAAACAAAATGATGTCAATGATAAGCCCGGAAAAAAGCCCGGCGTAAGCACCGGCTTTTGTTACTCGTTTCCAGTAGAGACCATAAATGTAAGGTGCAGCAAATGCACCGGACACTACGCCCCAACTCAAAGCCATAAGCGTTACAATGAATCCTATTTGAAAGCGTGATATAAAATAGGAAATAATGACGAATACAGCTGACAACAAACGCATCATAGCGACTGAACGATCTTTGCCGGTTTTAGGGTCCACGCCAATAGGCGCAAGATCAATAGCGACAGTAGAAGACGATACCAGCACGAGACTCGATAGTGTTGACATTGACGCGGAGAGCACGAGGAGTAATATCAAAGCGAGTAGCATTTCTGGCAAGTGGGTGGTAAGCAGAGTAGGTACAATGGAATCGTAAAGTATGGTGCCTGCGGCATTCTTCGGTACGTTGTCCATTGTGAAGAATACATGAGCGTACGCGCCGGTAAGATATGCAGCGATTCCGATAACTAAGGCGAATACGGTAGTGACTATAGCTGCTTTGGAGATGACTTTTTCGTTTCTTATGGCGTAAAATTTCTGCGTCATTTGCGGAAGCCCCCATGTGCCGAAACTCGTCATAAATACTAACGACACTACCGTAAGCACAGACGGACGGCTTTCCATCGGTATGTGGAGCGTATAGTTCTCGACCGTTTTGCGAAGCATTTCTGTAAGTCCGCCACCCTGTTGGGTCAGGACCCATATCATACACCCTGCGCCAAGAAACATGATTATTCCTTGTATGAAATCTGTAACCGCAATGGCAAAGTATCCACCCAGAATAAGATAAACGCCTGTGAATCCAATCATGACGAGAAGAGCTATATCGTAAGGGATGTGAAATACCATCTCAAATAAGTGTCCTAATCCTTTAAATACGGAAGCAGAATAGGGAAGCAGGAAGAGGAATATGATGGATGCGGCTACCGCTTTGAGGTGTTTTGCCCCATATCTCTCCTGAAGATACTCCGGCATGGTCATGGCTTCGAGGTTCTGCGTTTGCCGTCTCGTGCGCTTGGCGAGAACGAGCCATGCGGCTCCGGCGCCGATAAGAGCGTTTCCTAAGGCTATCCACAAAGCATTCAACCCAAACTGCCACCCTTGCGCTCCCGCGAATCCGATAAATATAACAGCAGAAAAGTAAGATGTGCCGTAAGCTACAGCAGACACCCAAGGTCCCAAAGTTCTTCCACCGAGAAAGAAATCTCCCAATGTTCTGGTTTTTCTCATGCCCCAGAAGCCTATTCCTACCATCAGGATTAAGAATGCCGCCAAAAAAATGATACCTATACTCATAGTACCATGATAGCATCTGGGTGAATAAGATTCAACATAGAGAGAATGAGAGAGGGAGCGCCTTGTTTGAGACATCGAATCGGGCGCTCATTCTCGATAATACCCGTCTGTACGAAGTTCTCGCCCGGTAAAGGTGCTTTCTATGAATTCTACTATAAGAGCTACGGTAGTGGAGACACTCTTTTTCCTCCACGCAGGACCATCGACCTGACGTATTGTTCCGGGATTCAACGCGGAGAGAAATGGTTGCGTTTCAGGATAATCCATATAGTCAAAGGGTCCTGCGCCCTCTTTCGCTAAAAGAACTGCATCGGTGGGTGCCGCGATGTCGGCCGAATGGAAAACCTTAAGCACGGCCGCGTATTGCTTATCCCGAAACGCCGTATCCGTGATACGGTCTGAGGTCAGAAACAAGGATGGCGCTTTTGGGACCGTCGCCGTCCTTATACGGTTCACCTTTTTCGGCTTGAGAGCCGTCAGCCATGTCCGAACATTAAACATAAGCCGCCTAAAGAAGCCTTCTGGAATTTCAATCGTCTGTTCTTCCCGGTAATACATAGACCAGAAGCGGCTCTCTACCGCGATCGCACCCTTAATACAATAATTTTCGATGACTTCATCTTCTGTCGTAAGAAAACATATGGCTGATCCGCTGGCATCATAGCCCAAGAGAAACACAGGAACATCTTCTCCATGAACGAGAAATTCAAGACGGGAAAGCAGGAACAGGATGTCTTCTTTCTTTTCATCTTCAAATCTCTTACCCAATTCATTCGCTCTCTCAGAAGAAGTTCCCCATAAGCGCGCTTGAAGAAATGCGAGTTTTTCCGAGAGGGGAGGGGAGGGTGGTGAAAGGGCGACAATCAGAAAGCCCTGCGGCATGAGTATGGAGGCGAGTGCCGCGCAAATTCTATTTACGGAATCGACGCCTTCAAAAGGTGGTACGACAATGACGACGCCCTTGTATCCACTACGACCAGTAGGAGCATTGTCAGGATAAAGACGGAACGTGAATTCTCTCTGCCTTTCTTCGTCAAAAAGCGTTTCAGTCGTGAAATTAACGGACGATTTATCTTGGATAGGTGAAAAATATACCGCAAGCACGGTCGTCAACAAGGCAAATACCGCAAGTATGATATGAACAATATTTGGTTGGTAGGATACAGTTCTCTTATTAGAGACGACTCGAATATTGATGATATTAAAAATGATAGTGTAAAGTAGAAGCGGCACACATTCAAGCTGGAATCCATAGGCGGGAAAGATAGCTATGTTAGTGATAAAGGCAATAGGAGGTAACCAAGCGACTCCATTTAAGGGACGTTGTACGTATATAAAAGCCCTTACGATAGGAATGATCAGAAGAAGAAGTATAAGGATTTCTAGGATTTGTAATTCTAGTCCGTTTGTTAAATCAACGTGCATTATTTCTAATTAGAGCTGTCCTTGATAAGGATTCGGCGATGACCGCGTAGACGCGGTCGGCAAGACCCTGCTTACGCTGTTCAGCGGAGAGCCCTGCGGTTTTTATCGGCGGCATGAAAGAGATGGTTACCGGACCGGGATTAAGAACATAGTTCTTTTCAAACACTTCGTAGCTTCCTCTAATTGATACAGGAACGATAGTAGACTCTGACTTAACCGCCAGTCTGAAAGACCCCACATGGAAGGGTAATAATCCCTTGCCCCGGCTCCTGCCCCCCTCTGGGAATATCAGCATAGCGTGTCCTTCCCGTATATGTTGAACGCCCCTATCAATAGTCCGAACCGCCTTACGATGCTTTTTTCTATCTATAAAAAGCCCTCCCAAAAGAAAAATCCAAATATTAAGGAGAGGAACCAAGAGCAATTCTTTTTTACCAATGAAGCCTACAGGTCGTCCCACGTACGCGAGTAAAAGCACTATGTCAAAGATACTACCGTGATTGCTCACAAAACAGACGGGTCCGTCTTTGGGGATGTTTTCTTGTCCCCATGCTTTAAGCTCACAACCCGTGAGCTTAATGAGAAACAACGCCCAACATTGCGCGAGGCGGTAAATGATGGTTGACAGAGGTCGTTTAGTCCGCAAGGGACTCAATAAAAGGCATAAAATGCTTACTGGAGTAAGTATTATGATAGATAATCCCACAACAAAGAAGACAAAGACCGTTTTCAGCCATGCTAACATAGGTACTCCTTATTTAGAAATAGGATTATTATACCTGTTTCATGAGTATTCGGCAAGAGTGGATTTTGTTAGGCTGACGCTATTGTCATTTATGCTATTTGTAGATAGAATATCGTAACAAACAGCTCGTCAGTAGATAAAGGAGAGATTATGATTCTTTCAAGGTTTTCTAAACCGCTCTTATACGGATTGATGCTTGCGGCATTCCTGATAGGATGTGCGGAAAAAGACTGGGAAGGCGACCTGAAAACGGTTGGCGGATCGCCAAATAAACAACGTCTGTATAGATTCCTCAAGGATAACTACGGCAAACACATCATTGCCGGACAAATGGATACATCGTGGAGTGATTCGCCTTCTATGGATATGATAACCCGGGTTTTTAACGACGTCGGCAAATACCCCGCGCTCAAAGGCTTTGACTATCTCCACATTCAGAATCCTACATGGGAAGGCGGCGGCTCAAAACAAACCCAAGAAGCTATACAGTGGTGGAACAACCCACCGATACCAACGAAAGACGGTCGTACGATACACGGCGTCGTAGCGTTTTGCTGGCATTGGCGTCCTGGGGGCAACGGCGATTTCTATACCGACAAGACTAGCTTCCGTATCCCTTGGAAAGACGGCAAACTAGACAAGACGTCCGCGGCGTGGAAAACTATCATGGCGGACCTTGACATGGTAGCCGCGGAATTGCAAAAGCTGGAAGACGAGGATATTCCCGTCCTATGGCGGCCCCTCCACGAAGCTTCGGACGGGTGGTTCTGGTGGGGCGCAAGCGGAGCCAGACCTTATAAAGCGTTGTGGGAATTCATGCACGATTATTTGACCAATGATAAGGGCTTGAGCAACCTCCTTTGGGTATGGAACGGACAAAGCGCGGAATGGTTTCCCAATCCCTCTACAGTTGAGATAGTCGGTACGGACATTTACCCTAATCAGGGGGATTACAGCGCCCAATCAGACAAGTTTTACGAGACACGAGATATGGTTCCGGATAGAAACTGTATAGTCGCGCTTACAGAAAACGGTGAGATACCGGACCCAGAGTTGCTTTCTGCCTACCAAGTGAAGTGGTCATGGTTTATGACATGGAATGACAAGGAGGTGGAAGGTACAAACGTAGATAACTTCTGGAGCGGCGAATATCATAACACTGCCGCGCATAAACAAAAGGTTTATAACCACCCCTATGTCCTGACTCTTGACGAGTTACCGGACCTAACCAGGTATGGAAGCGATTAGGCGGAGGAGTCGAGGTTTTAAAAACAGGAAGCCAAAAAGGGGGAAGGGCTGTTGGGTTAATATGTGTATACAAACAAAAAATCCACCGCCAATTAAACTATTCTCCTTTTTTTTGCTTGCCGTGGTTCCTCTTTTTTCTCTTGCAGAGGAAATCAATGTAACAGAGAGATTAGATATGCTCGGCGTTCCCTTTGAGGAAAGGGAACTTTTTTCGCAACACGGCGGTTTCGGTACGTCTGTATATGTTTCTTTCCCGACCGTCACAGAACCGCCTCTAGGCTCTATAGCGGTCGCTGTTCCTCTGTCGAGCAGTTCTTTCACTCAAGAGGTTCTCATTTCCTTTATAGAAAAAATAAAAAGCATATCTTCGCATAAACGTCCGGCAGACATTAAAGCTATATTCTTGGCTGACGAGGACTCCGCTCTGCCTTTGGATATGCAGAAAAATATCCACACCGGGCTTGATGACCTCTGCGCCGTCTTGCCGCCTGAAAGTATTCTGCTTTACCTTGACTTCGATGCTCCTCCGCAAGAACTGCTTTTCACCCATGGCGCAAAAGGCTGGAGCACACCATTCATCGCGGTTAAACCTTTCCCCGCTCTGTGCAAACAGAGCGATATTCCTTATGCTTTTACTACGTCGAATAGCGCCTTCTTTCGTCTCGGTTTGATGAATGGACAGGAAACTGTCGGGCTTGCCGGGAGGCAGGATATTTATGCGGTCTTTATTTCAGGACGAGAAAAGGATAAAGGGGGTACAGGCGCAAATACTCCCACTGATTCTGCAGACGCCGCTAATATCGCGTCCGCATTGACGGTACAAGGTATCGCAAGCCTGCTCGTTGACTATGTTGAAACGGTCGAATGGACGGACTCTCAAGCAGATGATACTCACTTTGCTATAGTGACTAATATGACTGGGCAGGTATGCTTCATCTCTGAAACGACTCTCATTGTAATAATGCTTGTATGCGGGGCTCTTCTCCTTATCGTATTTTTGGTGTATTCAATAGTAAAACGCCGTTTATTTATCGCCCAACTCAAAATATTCTCTGCTTATTCATGGGTATTACTTCTCTTTGCAGTACTCTTTTTCGTCGTGTTGGAAGGAGTCGGCGTATTTGTATCTTTCGTCTCAAGAGCCATGAATATCTTCGACGTATGGACCGCTCTGCTTAAAGTCATCATCGGTTTTTTGACATACAGCCTCATTGCTTCGCTCTTTGGCAAGTTAGAAATACCGGGTAGACAGCGCTTCTTTGGTTCCGCGGCTCTTTTATTGAGCATCGTGAACCTGATCGCCGCCGTATTCATTGATATCAACCTTGCGCCCATTTTTGCGGTTTGTTTCGTGTGCGTAGTTATCGGTACAGTTTCAAATCTCACGATAGCGTGTTATGCAGCCGCTCTTTTGCTTCCATTACAGTCAATAGGTTTGTTCATCGAGTTTCTAGGAAACGGTAATGGAGAGCTTACCAAAATGGTGATGACTACAGACGTCCGCGTCAATCTTGCCATGACGAGTTGTACCCTGCCTATCTGGTTCGTCTTGAAACGCGGGACTCTTTTGGTAAATACATGGATAAAACGCTGGAAGACGGTCTCTTTCATTAGACCAAAAATCGGTTTCTTGATACGTACCGCGTTTTTGCTTATTTTCTTACTCACTGCGGTACAGTTTCTCTTTTATCAGCTCAAGATTATTCCGATTCAAGCAGAACCAGTGCGTCGGATATCAGAAACCGAAAACAATCTGATTCTTGAGGTGAAAGAGAGCGCTTTTTTAGAACGCCGCATTTATAAAGTTTCTGTTCAGGCAGAGGGTAAACCTTGTCGATTTGATATTGCACTGGAAGCGAAGTCTGTAGATGTTCTGAAAGATTCACTCTATTTCTGTTCCGCGCCTTTGCGGTTCAACGACAACAGCCTTGAGCTTATTCTGGGAGAGAATCCGCCCAATCCTTTTCTGTTTGAAATCGCTTTCAGAGATGCTCCTTCTGAGGATTTCACCGCGACTCTTCGCGTCGACGCAGTTTACGCAACTTACGACCCCGTCATAGACAAGACAGGGGAGCGGCCGGAGACCGAGAACTATGCGTTCACCGTCAGAGTGGTCCGTAAACTAGAAGAATAAACAAGGTTTTTATATCGCGGCAAGCCGCAAGAGCTGATGACTCTGCATTATCTCTTAGTCTCGTATTGCAGTACGGAAGTCTCGTACTGCAGTACGGAAGTCTCGTACTGCAGTACGGAAATCTCGTATTGCAGTACGGAAGTCTCGTATTGCAGTACGGAAGTCTCGTACTGCAGTACGGAAGTCTCGTATTGCAGTACGAGAGACCTGCGCCGTCCCTCTGGTGGGGCGGCGCGGAAGGCGTAAAGTTACGGCTGTTTTCCGATATACGCGAGGATGCCGCCGTCAACGTAAAGAATATGACCGTTTACAAAATCAGACGCGGCCGATGCTAAAAATACGGCCGGTCCTTTGAGATCGTCTGTGGTTCCCCACCGGGCGGCCGGCGTCTTTGCAATGATGAACTGGTCAAAGGGATGGCGGCTTCCGTCAGACTGCCTCTCTCGCAAAGGTGCAGTCTGCGGAGTTTCGATATAACCGGGTCCTATGCCGTTGCACTGTATGTTGTATGCGCCGTATTCACTGGCGATGTTGCGTGTGAGCATCTTTAAACCGCCCTTTGCCGCGGCATAGGCGCTGACCGTTTCCCGCCCAAGCTCGCTCATCATACTGCAAATGTTGATGATTTTGCCGCCGCCTTTCTTTATCATTCCGGGAATAACGGCTTTGGATACGATAAATGGAGCGTTAAGATCAACGTCTACGACTTTTCGGAAATCTTCTACAGACATTTCCGTCATGGGGACGCGCTTGATAATACCCGCATTGTTGACGAGAATATCCACCACGCCAACGTCTCGCTCTATTTTTGCGAGCGTTTCCTTCACAGCATCTTCATCAGTAACGTCACAGACATAGCCGAGAGCTGGTACACCGTTCTCTTTGTACGCCGTAAGTCCCTTGTCAACTTGCGTCTGCCCAATGTCGTTGAATACAATGTTCGCCCCGGCTTCGGCTAACGCATTTGCAATGGCAAACCCAATGCCATAAGACGCGCCTGTAACCCAAGCGGTCTTGCCTTGTAAAGAAAATTGATTGTTCATAGTGTCTCCTTTATCGTAAATTTGTCGTTTGAATGTTGTCCATGTCGTCAAAGTCTTGATTCTCACCAGCCATCGCCCAGATAAAAGTGTAAGACGACGTGCCGACTCCCGAATGAATCGACCAAGACGGCGAAATCACCGCTTGCTCATTAGTGAGAACAATATGACGAGTCTCTTGCGGCGCACCGTGCATATGAAACACCACCGCCTCCGGTTTCATGTCAAAATATATATAAACTTCCATTCTACGCTCATGAGTGTGGCAGGGCATGGTGTTCCAAACAGATCCATCCTCTAAAACAGTCATACCCATTACGAGTTGACAGCTTTCGCATACCGCAGGGTGAACATACTGATAAATAGTTCTGACGTTTACGGTTGACTTACCGCCTAGCTTACGGGGATTGGCTTTCTCTATGGGGATGAAGACCGTAGGGCAGGTCTTGTGAGCAGGACTGCTGGCAAGATAGAATTTCGGGCTTTTGACAGCCTTAAAAACAACGTCTTTCACGCCTTTTCCTATATAGAGACCGTCTCCTTTTTTCATAGGATAAGGGGTCCCCGCCGCACTCACTATACCTTCTCCATCGATACATATAATTCCGAGTTCGCGGCGTTCAAGAAACGTCTCAGACGCGAATTCTTTTCCGCCTTCAAGACGGAGTTCTTTGTTGACCGGCGCCGCCCCGCCAAAAACTACACGGTCAACATGAGTATAGCAGAGGTTGATTTCATCTTCGATAAAAACTTTTTCAAAAAGAAATCGTTCTCGCAATTTTTGGGTATCATAATGCCGAACCTCTTCCGGATGTTCTGCATATCTAATATCGAGTTTCATGTCTTTTACTCCTTTGATAGTATTAAACCTTAAAACAAGAAGGTAATTTCGGGGAAATTATTGTATTTTTCTGTTTTCTCAATGTCAGTTATAATATACCAGACGTAAGAGCTTGTCAAGCCTTCTGTTTAACCTCGTTCTTGCGGGGTTTCGCAAACAACAATTGACAAAAGTAAGGCAGGGTTTAAGGAGGCGGTGACGATGACTAAAGGGTCATCCCTCGTCATTGCAAACCCGCAGGGTGAAGCAATTCAGCGGCGGGACCGCCCTGTCTGGATTGCGGCGGCGCTTACGGCTAGCTACTGTATTTAACCGCGAATGACACGGATTGGCGCTGATTATCGCAGATAGTTATCCGTGCCATCCTGTTTTATCCGTGCAATCCGCGGTTCCTCACCCGACATAAAAAAGCCGCACTTTAGGGTGCGGCTTTTTTTCTACCGTTTGGTCAGTATGAATTCTTCAGGTAAAAGCCCCGCAGGCGTATCCTCAGGCATTTTTACTTTTATTTTTGTTCCATCTTGGTTTATCTCGAAATTTTCGTTAAGTATTGCCATTGTCTCCTTGTTGTCAGTATCAAGCTCTGACAGCGGAAAATTAGTTGCCGCAATAATGAGCTTATCTCCATCTATACGTGGAACAATCCCCTCAGGCAACTCAGGGACTGGGACTGGTAATAGTCCTGGGATTGAAGGGTTGGGGTCGAGCAACGCGCCGATCATTTGCAATATCATTGGGGCGTTTTTACCAGAAAAGGTCATGGTCGTTCTCGCGTTTATTATTGTCGCTGTTGCTGTTTTCTTGGCGGCGTCATTATCAACACGTATGGTCATGTCAACACCCATGCTGACTCTAACACCCTGAATCATGGGTTTTATGATTTCAAACTGCGGGTCGTCCAAGTCCTCCATCAAACCTTCCATAAGCTCGGTAAGGTCTTTGGACGCTATGCTGTATGCGCCGTTCCATGTACCGGTTAACTGGTCAAAACCGCTTACTGTGCCCCAGGTATCCGGTTTCCCTTCGCCGCCGTCGCCACAGCCCGCCAGAACCAATCCGAACGCCAGCATCACGACCAGCGTTCCCATCATAAATAGTTTGTTTCTCTTTATATTGTTTTTCTTCATAGAAAAAACTCCTATGTGCGCTTCGCGCACGAGCGGTCTGTTCCCGCCGTCAAATTTTTATGTTTACCGCACAAGCGGAATAACATACTCAAATACGCCGCCCCGCCCCTCGTTGTGGCGCCAGACACAGGCTAGTCCTGCTAGACGACTTCATACAGAGTGTTGTTCGAAGGGGGTTCCGCGGTCCCCGTCTGGTGTCAGACACTTTCGCCCATCGTGCAATTTGGGTTGAGCGGGTTCCCGTTTGCCGTGGTTTTATCTGTCTTGGGGAAATTTTGATAAAATAGGGGAAAAATTGGCGCTAGGTATTTGACGCGCCGGGTTTTGTCTAAAGTATAATGCGAGCCGTGAGCCCTATATTCTGTCTTTATGTGTGCTTTTGTCTGAACCATGGAATTATTGTAGTATGCTTGGAAAACTTGTGCAAGGGGTTCCAAGTCTTTTCGTGGGAAATTTCCGTTTTTGGCGGGCAAAACAAATGGCGCATAACATATTTTTTGGGGTGAACAGCCCTTCGGTATTGTTTCTTGCGGAATCCTATGTTATACTGCTTCCACCCTGCGGAACGCGGCGGAAATCAACGCTTGGGAAGTTCATGAAAGACCATGAATCCCCTTTAGGTTTTGAGGCTCCGTCAAACGCGATTCAGCCGCAAGGTGATGAGAAGGAGGCTGCTATGTCTATAGCGCAAACTGTGTTAATGGTGGGCGTCACGCTTGTTGTCGTGACGTTGCTCGTATTGATATTCCGCCTGCGGCGCATCGTGCCGTCAAATATGGTGCATATCCTGCAACGTTCAAAATCAACGGTGAGTTACGGCGTGGGCATGAGGGCGGGCAACACCTATTACAAGTGGCC
>JAIRSU010000048.1 GCA_031255285.1 Treponema sp.
AAGCAGTCTGATTTTTGGAATCGGCGGGGACTTTATTCGGAATAGAAATGCTCACAGAACCGGATGTTGTCAGGTCGTTCAGCCAATCCGCGTGCCATCCATACTGGTCGAGAGACGCACTGAAGCTGACAAAGTGGAAACCGGTGGGGCTGGTGATGGTATAGTCCGCCTCAACCTTGTAGACGTGATCCGCTTGAAGCCCGTCGCTCTGTAC
The DNA here is from genome assembly GCA_031255285.1 of Treponema sp. Lineage (GTDB taxonomy): Bacteria > Spirochaetota > Spirochaetia > Treponematales > Breznakiellaceae > JAIRKH01. The sequence goes on from JAIRSU010000048.1 coordinate 215, forward strand.
AAGGCGGAAGTATTTATGCCCGTTGACTCTCGTCTCGCTGATGTCTATTTCCAGTTTGAGCGTTACAGTTTGGGGCGCATCCGTCCCTACCGTGATAGCGTCTGTCGCCGGGATTTCGTAGAAGGTCGGCTGTACGGTCAAGTCTTTCTGGATGGGCGTCCACTCATGCACTCCGTTGCCGTCCTGGTCTCTCCAACCTGTAAATACCTTGTATTGGGCGTCCGAGATAAAACCGTTTGACGGCGCACCCATACTTTCGTTGCTCGGATAAGCCGCGCCAAGGCTCATACCGTCTAGTACGGAAATAGGCATGGAGAAGCCGTTGTTCACAAAAGTAACCGTATGCTTGAGGTCTCCTATATCAAAGTTTATGCCGCTTATTGATTGGCTGGATACGGAAACGGTTTCGGGCGGCTCAAACGATTTAGAGAAAAGCCGTTTTTCATCTGTGTCATAGCCGGACACATGGAAGTATACTTTTTCCCCTTGCTGGGGCAGTATGGTTATGGACCATGTCTGGCCGCCCACTGGTGGAGAGGGAAGTCTCACCCCACCGAGAGCGTCCCTGTTTTCGGTGTGCGCTATTATCTCTACCTGCGGTATTGGCTGTCCTCCGTTGTTTACTTTTACGGTCCCGTTCAAGGTAATGAGCGCCAAACTGACACTCCCCAGGTCAATGCCGGAAAGACTACTCCTGCCTATGGTTTTCTCTATGGCAGCGAAAGTAACGGCGTTTTCATTTGACGTGAACTGTACCTGTACCTCGAAGCGAACCTTCCTATCCCTGCTGTTGAGCGCGGCAAGGAAGGTATCGTCGCGCGGCAGCCGCCAGGTACCGCTGGTCCCACTTAGTGAAACCTCACTGTAACCGTCAATCTGGCGCCAACTGCTGTCGTTATCATATTCCGCGAATATCCCTATCCAATAGGGCGCCGGACTGGGCATATTGGTGAACGCTATGGTACCGCTTAGGCGCCCCGTGCTGACATCGCCACAGTCAAGGTTTATGTTGTCTATTGATTTATCTGACGCCGACACCATCGCGGTTTTTGATGGATAAAATAAGGTAGAGAAAAGCTGATTTTCGCCATTCAATGAATCATAGCCAGTCACAGAGAAGTATATCTCTCCCTGCTGAGTCGCTACGGTCAGTGACCACGGTTCGCCGTTCACTGACGGCGAAGAAAGGCTCACTCTACCGAGACTCCCGTTGTCGCCGTGGGCTCGTATGTCTACTCGCGGTACCGATTGACTCCCGTCCTGCACCACTAACGTTCCACTCAAAGTGAGTGTGGTAAGGCTCGCCGCGCCGATATTGCCTACATTCAGGTCTCGGCCGGACAAACCACCCGCTGTAACCGCTTTTTCAGGCAGATTTATCTGATAGTTGCTCTCGTCTGAACCGATGATGAGCCTAAAGCGTATGGTTTGTCCTCCAGTTTGCAGGGCGGTCAGGAAGCCTTGGCTAAAGGGTATCTCAAAAGACCCATCCGCGTTCACGATACCGCCTGTCCCTAGCATATCTATAGGATACCACCCCTCCCCATAGAGCGCGAGTATCCGTACCGCCGGTCGGGGAGCAGGAACGTTGTTCAGTGTAACGCTTCCCTTGACAGAACCGACTGTTTCCACCTCCGCTTCCTTGAACCCTACATAGGCTACACTCACCGCGTCCTTCGCGGTGAAAGACACGGGGCTTTCGGTGATATAACCTTTGCTGTTGCTATACAATAGCACATACCAAGAACCGGTTCCCGCCCAGGGGTTGCCGTCCTCGTTGGACAAGCTCACAGTCAGGGAGCCGTTCTGTACCGTCGCGTTTCCGGAAACCGCGGGGTTACCTGTCAGCTTTGAGGTCAGGGAAAGTCCAATGTACATATTACTCCTGTTGAAGTCTGCGGGTAAGCCAGTAATGGTTACGGTCTTGGCTTTCCTGCCCGGCTGGGTTGCGGCTTTGAATACATTGAGCGCGTTTACGAGTGCGGTATAGGCGCTGTCGATGTTGCTTGCGCTTGTAGTGTCCTCGGCCGCGTCGATCGCCGCGAGAAAGGCGTCCGCAACAGACTGCGTAACCCAGTAGATGCTGGAGGGCAGGTCCATTCCATCCGCACTGATCGTAACGCCTCGCTCTGCTTCCTCTGCAAGGTCAATCAAGGCTCGCAAGTCATCCGCGGTAAAGCCACTCGTCTTGATTCCGTCTGTCTTGACATGACTCATGAACGCAACGACAGCCGCGGCTAATGCTTCCACGGCGGTCTTCACGTCGGCTTGAGTCGCGGACTTGTCATTTTTCCGCGTCTGCGCCTCTGCAATAGCAGCATCAAGAGCGTCCATAGCTGCTCGACTGACATAGGGCAAATCCCGGGCTACTTCCGCCTGAGTACCGACCGCTACGCCTGCCTTCGCGTTCTCAGCCGCGGTTATACCCGCGATGAGCGTGGACTTGTCAACGGTAGGCGCGGGAATGGAACCGTCCTCCCCGCCACCTGTGTCGCAACCGATGCATAAGAATGCGAATACCAGCGCAGTGCTGAGTATTCCCGTCATAAATCGTTTGGATAACGTCATAGTCATCCTCCTTTTTGAAGCGTCCGCAGTCGTAGCCGCGTGCGCTATATATACCCGCCCTTATAGGACAGGGCGTTAAAAAAGAAGGTTAAGCGTATTGCAAGGCATTGTCTCCTCATGATATACTGCCAATGCGTTCAGTACGCGCTTCGCGGTCGGTCTGCTAAAGACAGGGGCCATCCGCGGAGCTTCCCTCTTTAATTAAGCCTTGATTTCAAGCCTCTCGATAGATTTGAGGGTAGCGGGAGACCCCGGTGGTGAGGGCTCCCGCTTTGGTTCGTTCTGCTCTAAACTGTACTCAAGCATATAATACCTCCTGCATAACTAAGAGCATGAGTATAATATAACATATAGCTTGCCACTGGCAATAGAAGGTGTCTGGCACCGACAGCGACAGGGCGTCTATTATATATGAGATGATAATGGGGGGGGTAACTGTCTGGCACTGACAGACTTTGCCTGACAGACGACTTTACAAGGTGCCATCCGAAAGGAGACAGCGCTGACGGTGTCTGGCACCAAGAAAATCGTGGCGGTTAATCCTGCGTGTGAAAGTTTCATGACTTCAATATTACTACAAAAACACTGAGATGTCAAGTCTTTTTCAGCAGGTGAGACAAAGGTGTCTGACACCGAAGTAATTCCCGTAACAACTCCGTATTGTGGGTATGAGAAAGCGCCGAGTACTCCTCGAAGGAGCGACGTACCATGTTACGTCGAAAATAGACCATGACGATATGTGTCTTCTTGAACCACAATTTAAGATGTTATTCCTTTCTTTCGTTAAGAAGGCGAAGCGGAAGTTCCGTTTCCAATTATGGGACTTCTGTATCATGGGAAATCATATTCATTTCTTGATAAAGCCGGGAGAAGGCGGCAATCTATCCGAGATAATGCAGTGGATAAAGTGCAATTTCGCTAAAGCGTGGAACAAAGCGCACGGACGCAAGGGTCAATGTGTGGGGAGAACGCTTCTATTCACGGATAATCAATGGGATAACGGACTTTTTGCGGGTGCGGGAATACATAGCGGATAATCCTGTGAAGGCTGGGCTTGTGGAACGAGCCGCGGAGTGGGTGTTCGGGAGCCTATACCACCGTCTGCATCGGCAGTCTGATTTACTTGACGAACCTGATACCGCCAGTGTCTGACACTTTTACCTACACACCGAGAAAGTGTCTGGCACCGTCAAGACCGTCAAGACCGTCAAGACGGGGATTGCGCACGCCTTTTCGAATAACGCCCGTTGAGAAGTCGTAAATGTAGAAACTACACGGCGTTTTTTGCGATTTTTATTTCCATCGTGGCATGAAAATACAGAGGCTCATACTTTTTGATTTGTATTTTGACCGCGCTTGCACGCGGTCAAGAAATATTTACCAGTCTTTTTTGTAATTCCCCGCGTTTGGACTGTCTGCAAGAGACACCCTCCGCCTGAAGAGTTCCCATGAAAAATAGGTCAGATAGGAGGCGAAATCAACCTGTAAACCGCCGTCCGTTACTGGACCCAAATTAGTAAAATACAGCGCTCCGTATCGGTTCTGATTGTCGGAGTCTGCTGTAGATCCGTCCGGGTCCTTGAGCAAGAAAGACTTTGCCCAGAGCCGCACAGTGGCTTCGTTTTTTCGATATCCTAAATCCACCACGAAAGGCGTATATCTGTCATCCAAATTCTTCCCATCGTCTGTTTTTTGCTCTTCGTTCCATATAGACATATGAGCGGGGAAAGAAGCATCGGCAAGAGGAGCGGCGGCGCTGGCGACATATTTTAGATTTCCTACAACATCACGTTTCGCACCGGAATAGGCATCGGGCATATACATATCGCGCACATTGGCAAGCAAACGTCCGCCGTGGCCTGTGTTCCGCACTATGATAACCCGCTCAACTTCATCGTCGGCTGTGATCCCATAGGTATTATTCGTAAAGTTATACGCATCGTACAGATTAGAGTAGGATTCTTTAAGCGCTTCATTGGTCCGCTGAATCAAGTTACCCAAATTACTACCCCCTTCGATCCACAGCTTGTCTGTAATTTCAGCATCCGGCAAATGAGAGCCGTCATCAGTTTCAAAAAGACTGTCCGGGTACAGGGGGGCATTGCTTTGGAACTGCTTTAAGTTCCGCGTCAAGGGAGGATAGGCGCTCTTCCCGCCGTCTATATCGTTAAACTCAAAGCCGTCAATCCCATATTTGTTTATTACCAGTTTTAGTTCTTTCGTCAATTCGTTAATCGCGGCCATGGACAGAGTCCCCAGTCCAAGCCCAACGCCGTCTTCGGTTTCACCGTAATTTCCGCTCCGCACCTCTATCACTACCTGTATGCCTTTCTGGCGCAAGGGTTTAATATAGGTTTTACTGTTGGCAAGAATATACTGTAACGCAGGAGTCAGCTCCAGATACGCGTACCCCTGTTCGTTCTTCACGAGATATGAATAACCAAGAACGACGTAATTGAAGAACTGAGTCTCGGCGGAATCGGCGTTAGCGGGGAAGATATAATCTTTTGCGTTAAGGGGGTTACCCTGCGCCGCATCAATATAGCAGATAAACTCTACAGGCGTGGAACTAGACATCAACCGTTTCTGGGGAATAGCAGGAAGTATGTCAGAGGGACTCCCCTCGCTTTCTGGAACCTGACAGGCAAGCGCAAGAAACAATACCAGTATTCCAAACGCAATCTTCACTCCATACATCGTCCTATACATTGTCATTTCCTTCAATAAAATAAAATATAACAAATAGAGCCGGGCGGCGCCCAACTTTTCAGTTTTAAAAAATATCCGCCCGGATTATTCCCTGGCGGATATTTAGGAATCTTGCGGATTACCAGTCTTTACGATAATCCCCGCCTTCCGCCGTCAGGATACAATCTTGACCAAATATGATGGAAGTCGCTCTGGAGATGTACTCCTCTTTCGTAACCGAGGCCCTTGAATCGGACGAGACGTATTTCAAAAGGTTGCTAGCTGGCTCCAGACCGTAGAAGTAAAGCACATTGTAGGCGCTGCCCTCGGTCGCCGCGTTCTTGTAGCGGGTCGCGTAATCGTACACCGTATCGCTCGCCATCTCGTTGTTGCTGATAGCGATGGGTGGATTGGGCGCACCACTCTGCGCGGCGTACGCCTTGCCGCTCAAATCCATCCCAAAGGGCGAGTAGACGCTCCGGGGCAGGTCGTTCGCGCTGTTAGCATAATACTGGTTGTACCAGGGCTGCAAAGCATAATCAATGGCGCCGGACAAGCCGTCCTTTGCAGCTACGCCGTTGGCAGCGCCGCCCGGCGTAATATACCGTCCGGTGTTGAATTCGTACAGGGAGATAATCTTATCCGGACCCAAAACCTCGCGGGTTTTCAGAATGGTCTTGTAGTAGCTTTCGCCACTTTCCAACCACATCATGGTCATTTCTTCTTGAGTCGGAGCGGTAAACGTGCCGTTACCGGGCACGATACCCATAGCGGGATTGCGGTAAACGGTTGCGCTTGTCGGCCAGCCCCAACTGCTTATCGGGTATGTCCAGATGCTGTTGGGAGAGATAGTGTCATACACTTTCCCCGGCGTGCCGCCAGCTAGTCCGTCGTTCCCCCAGTTATCCCAATCTTCCTTGCTAGCCCATTCGTCGTCAAAGTCAACGCCGTCAAGCTGATAGAGATCAAGAACCCTTTTAACGTCATTAGCGAAGGCAGTCCTGTCGGTGTCGTTCATGGACCCAAAGCTCACGCCGTCATGGTCCCCCAGAAGCCCAAGCACCACCTTGATACCCTTGTCTTGCAGGGGCTTGATGTACTTGGTGTTGTTGGACAAGAGATACTGCACGTTTTCGTTCAAATGAACGTAGGGATCCTCTGTACCGGTTCCATTACGGTTCCGGTTTCTGATGTTCGCGGCAAAAAGGATTACATAGTCAAACAGATAGGTTCCGTCTTCAAGGATGTAAGAACCGGCGTTCAGCGGGTTATGGTCATTTACCTCGATGTACACACCGATCTTTACCTTTTGGTTAGTGCCCGCGATGATCTTATCGCCGACTTTGCCGGCACTCGGCGCGGTCCCGGTCTTGCCGGTTACCGGCGTACCAAAGAGTCCGGGCATTCCGTCTTTTTCCGCTACCACCCACACGTAGTAGGTAGTATTGCTTTCCATGGCGGATAAGGTGTATACCGAGTCAGTGCTGCCAGCAGCCAGAGCGTAACTCATGGTCGCGTTCGGCGTATAGTCAAACTTGCTGGCGTAGATACGGTAGTTTTCCGCGCCGGTAACCTTGCTCCAGTAAACGATGAGATCGCGGGTAGTATTTGAGGGAGTGAATACCTGCACGGTTGACGGAGCCGCGATGGCGTCTCCTGTTCCCGGCGTTCCGGTTATATAACTATACCCTCGTTCACCGTTAGCGTTGGGCGACCGGACCCATACTTCGTAGGTTTTCCCATTCTCAAGACCCGTTATGGTAACGCTGTTCTCAAAGAATTTGGTGGGCGTACCGGGCGTACCAGCTTTGGTTCCATCCCAGGGGATCGCGTTTGCAAAGAGGGGATCCAGCGGACTATACGGGTCTCGAAGCCTCCCCAAGGTGCCTTCCAGCCATGACTCCTCCAGCATAGCAAAGGTAGCAGCTGAGTTAATACCCAGAACCGGACGGGTATCGCCATCTACCCCGTCTGCGGCGCCAAACCAATATCCAGTCCATAAGCCGGTATCCGGACGATATACGGGAATTTCCGATGTATACCCGGGGTTTCCGCTGCTTTTATAAGCAACTCTTGATGCATTTGGGGAGCCGCTTACATCCACTGCTACTGCGCCTTGCGGTAGATCCCCTGCCGTGCTATCCCATTTAAATATTTTAGTTGCCGAAATATCAGCGCGGGGAATAGTACCCACAGGGGCGTAGTACACTTCATACCAGCCTACTCGGTCGGACAAGCTCCACGAGACCGTCAGTGACTCATCGCCTGGAACGACGCGCATCTTCCGCGGGTAATCGCCTCGCTCCAGACCACCTGAGGCTTGAGGTCCTTTCTTACCAGTGGTTTTCGTGAGCGGATCGCTTACGGTTGTTCCATTGGGATTTACCGCCTCGACCCAGAAATTGTATTCCGTTTCCGGTTTAAGGTTCCGGGCGAAGTAAACAGGGTTCGTGAGTCTGGTTGCGCCCGGCGTTACGGGACGAGAGTTTTCTTCACTCCAGTACACGTTGTAGCTGATCGCCCCTTCCCCCGCCCATGTAAAAGCGACTACTGCGCTCTGATTGTCAGGATTGTTCGCCTCGGTCTCGGTAACGGTTTTCAGGTCCACGTTCACCAGTTCAAACCCGGTATGGCTGTTGGTTATGAGTGGTTTTTCAGGAATGAATTTAGCCGGGGTATTAGTTCCGTTGCCGTTGTCGCCGTCACCGCCGCCGGAATCGCCGCAGCCAACCAAAACAAGTTGGATGGCTATCGTCGCCGTCATTAAAAACAACACTATCGCGCTGTTTTTTCTTTTCTTTTGCATATTTTACCTCCTAAATGTAAAAATTGCTAAAATATCTTAAACGAAAAAATTTCGTCTAATTCACGTTAATAGACCTTACTGTAACTTCACAGTAAAGCCGATGGGGACTTGTATCATGTTCACCGTATCGTTGGTTCCCCTTGCTGGATTGTTACCAAACTCGCCCGACGCCCTTGCAAGCCCTTCGGACGCGGTGCGTCCTGTGTAACGCCAGGTGACCCCGGCGTATGCTTCTACGCTCGCGCCCAGGTGGAAGGTTGACTTTAACTCCAGAGAAAAATACATGGTCATCAGCTTGTAGTCCTCCGCTTCGTCCGTACGAAGCAGGTTGCGGGTGTAGATGCTGCCCTCAAGGACAGAGGTAAACAGGTAGGACGCGCCGATTCCGTTCCACAAGAAAGAGTGGGTTACGTCCGCCATGCTGGAGTTTGAGTTAGTATCGGCGAGCAACCCAAAATCTTGAAATATCTTTCCGTCAGGCTTATAGAGGTTGTAGATGGTGTAATTCTTGTCTAACCAAAAACTGTAGTTATGGTCGGTTTTCACGGTTAACTTGTCCGTCTTATACCGGGCCGCCAGATTAAGCCCGTGTTTGAGCACTCCCGGCATAGTCGTTTTAGAATTGACTGCAAATTCATCAAGGTATTTGACGTATTCCCCGGCATAGCCCAGGGTAATGCCTAGACGGTCGTCAGACCATGGATAATAGCTGGCGTAGACTCCGAAGAGGTGGGTCCATGTTTCCGCGTCCGCACCCCTGGCGATGATTTTATCGGCAGACCCGCTGTGTTCGTACTGCCCCGCTTGTTTGACGGACTGCAAAATATACGCACCGTTCACTTTCGCTAGTCCGCCGCCGATGTCGGCTCCAACGTTAGCGCCGTACTGAAAGCTATGCCCATAGATAGGATCGTCGTTAAGAGCGGATATGACGCTCCCGATGTTTTTGGACATATCCTCTATGTTGCCGCTCCCGGCGATCGCGATTTTCAGGGGGTCCATGTCGAACTCAAACAGAATCCCCTTGTCCTGGGTGATGTTGTCCGGATTTCGATTACTGTCCACTGTTGGGTTGCCCCGGGTTTCGGCTGTAGCGTTTGTACGGACGTTGTCGTCGTACACCCGCAGTCCCGCATCGGCTCCCTGGGAGTCCGCGTAGCCGTAGCCTATGTCATTGCCGGCGCTGATTTTTACCCTACCGTCCATGAAACTCAGCCATGCTTTGATTCCACCCAACCCGTCTTTGTTTACCGAAAGGGATCCTCCGTACCAGTTCCCGTTGTACCCAAAGGAGGCGTTGGTATCATCCAAAATATTGAAGCCGCCAAAGGGATAGTTGTCGATTAAGAAAGACTCGGTGCGGTGAAGATTCTGATCATGGTACCGGTCCTCCGCGTCTCCAAACGTGGTCTTGGTCGCCTGAAAAAAGTTAGTATCAACATCAATCTGCGCGGTAAACCCTTTCTGGTTATCAATTGTAATCTCAGTATCCGCCTTGTCGTTGTCGACGCTGCCGAAAGACTGGGGAAAAACCGCCCATGTACAAAACACAAGTATACCCCAGCAGAAAAGAAGTTTCTTTATATTCACTTGATTCTCCTGTATACTATACCGAGCTCAAAGCTCGGCTGTAGCCTCGTTTCATGTTCTTAATTAAATAAATAGAGAAAAAGCGCTGAAGTCCTCGGCAAATCAGAGCGAGGCGTGTGGATGAGAACAACCGCGGAAACAGCGTCTTTATTATTTTTAATATTAAAGATATCTCTGAAGAAAGCTTGAATATATCCCGTGTTATATGGTAGGGTATTAACGGGGGGGGGGGTGAATTAGAAAGACTACTTATCATCTTTACTTGCATTACTTTCACTCTTACCTTCTCATATAAATTATCAAAACATATTTTTTCTATACTGTCAAGCGAAAAAACAATTTTCTATTTTTTTAAAAAGTTAAACAATTATGCCATTACTGACGACAAAGGATATAATGAAAAGATATAACGGTAAGAAGAGTATCTTAAGAAGGATATCTTATGAATAAAAAACTGACGCTTAAAAAAAGTGGACAAAAGACGACTTCCAGTTTTCCCTTTTGGCTCTGCCAACCACCATTTGGTACATCCTCTTTTGCTATTTGCCTATGTTTGTCGTCATTATCTCGTTTAAGGATTATCGTATCAGCGGGGGGGGTCTTAAAAGTATCGTGGAGAGTAACTGGGTGGGTCTGCGAAATTTCAAATTCCTGTTCACGAATCCGGATATTTGGATAATTATCCGCAATACGCTGGCGTATAATGCGGTTATGATTGTTATGGGAATCGTGATTCCCATAACGCTAGCCTTGATGGTCAGCGAGATGTACAACAAGATTGCGTCCAAGGTGTATCAGACCATTCTCTTTTTCCCTTATTTCCTGTCATGGGTGGTAGTTTCTACGCTGGTATGGGGATTCTTGAGTTACGATATGGGTATGGCGAACAATACTCTTACTGAATGGGGCTGCCGGTTCACCGATGGTATATGGAACCAAAGTTCTGGACTGGTTTCTTGGTGTTTATAAGCCAGTGGAAGAATGTCGGACACAGCATGGTGGTCTACCTTGCCGCTATTACCGCCATGGATAAGTCCATATACGAAGCCGCGATAATAGATGGGGTAGCAAATATGGCGTATCACCTTGCCGCTGATGAAGACTATCATCATCCTTATGTTCATTATGGCGGCGGGGCGCATCTTCTATTCCGACTTCGGGCTGTTCTACCAGGTTCCCCGGGATTCCAACTCCCTCTATAACACGGTAACTACCCTGGACGTGTT
>JAIRSU010000091.1 GCA_031255285.1 Treponema sp.
GATGGTTCATTATAAACGGAAATAGGGAAATGAGCAAGAGCGCGGGAGGTTTTACCGATACCCGAGGCTGTCGGGCGGGGCGTTGTGGGGCGGAGCCCCGCAGAGGGGGTAGCGGAAGACGCCGCAAGGCGGCTGAAGCGCGGGGGAGCCTTCCCACTGTCAATGTAATGTCAATTATTTTTTGGAAAAATGCTTTGAAATATTTTGACTGCGTATGGTATAACGGGCTTTTGCCTGTATAAAAGGAATTTTCATGGTAACTGCGAGTAAAACGGCGGCTTGGAGGAGGGTCGAGGTTTCGGTTTGCAGACCTGTAGCGAGCGCGGCCGAATGAACGCCCTGTTCTATAGCCGTGTAAGCGAATGCAACTGGAAACAGCATGAGCGGACGGTTTCCCGCAATGAGGGCGACCGTTATGCCTGACCAGCCGAGTCCTCCAGAGAATCCAGCATAGCACCTGCCGTAGGCGCCAGCCACTGCAAAAAAACCTGTTAAGCCGAATAGACAGCCCGAAACCGTCATGGCAGGCGCCCATGTTCTCTCTATTTCAATGCCCCCATACCGGGCGAAAGACGGCGCGCTCCCAGCTATTCTAAATTGGTACCCAAACACAGTTCTGCTGACGAATATATATCCCAAAAGGACGAGAATAACCGCGAAAAAAAACGAGACAGACAAGTTCGACGGCGGCAGTATGCGGAGAAGAGTTCGGGGCAGAGGCGGCGTGGCGAGAAGATTGCCTGACCGATCGCGCAGGGGTCCCGTGATGAGGTAGTCCGCAACCGGCGTGAGGCTTGCGGAAAGCAGGAAACTGGTAATAAGCTCGTTCGCGCCGACGGATTTCTTGAGAATACCAGAAATCCACCCGCACAGACCGCCTGCCAGAATCGCGGCGCACGCTCCGCCTAAAAGTAAGCCTTTGCCCTGCACAGCTACCGCGGCCGCAAGCCCGCCGATGTAGATCTGCCCCTCGCCGCCGATGTTGAAACACCCAGCCTGAAATGCAAACGCAGCGCCGAGACTCGCGGTGAGTATCAACGCCGCCTTGTCGAGTGTGTTGCCAAATGACCACACGCTTGCCCAGGGTCCGATAAAAAAATCTCTCAAGACCTGAAGCGGCGCATCAGACCCTATCGCTATTATCAAGATTATCAGTACAATAAGAGAGAGAGGCAGGAGTAAAGTTTGCAGATTATTTTTCATAATAAAAAAGAGCGGGAAATGGAGAATCGGAACGGTGCGCGGCAGAATTTAGATTAGCAGTCCTTTACCCGAACCTATCTCCACTTCTCTTTAGAATCCGAGTTTGACGCCCACCGTAATTCCCGCGCCGCTCATGTCAAAGCTCTGTTTGAAGTCTTGGGAACTCAAATGCAGACCGACGTCTATTTCAATAACCCGCAGATTTAAGCCCAACCACAGCTTATGTTTCCACAAAAGTTCGTCATAACCGCTTGAAGCATGAATCAGCAAAACCGGCGTATTTAATGAAACTCCAAGGGTCGCGTTAAAGCGGGCTTTATCCTCCGGTGTGAACACAGTGAACCCGATATTCGGTCTGATTATGAATAAATTCCGATTAAAGGGTTTGTAATCCGCGTAAATGTCGAACCGCATAGGACGTATTATCTTGAGATTTTTCTTATCATAAACGATTTCAAGATCCGGGATGTTTATCAAGTTGTCGGTAGCGCCTTCGATTAAGCCGCTCCCGTCGATGATGACGCCATTGGGAAGCGTAGCGGACATACGGTTCTCCAAGACCGCAGGACTGAGCGGAATGTGGGTAAAGCCTCCGCCTACATTCAACCATGGGAACAGGTCATATTCAGCGGTCAATGTAAAATCAAACCCTCTCTGTCCGAGGATGCTGTTGATGTTAAGGACGTCCATGTTAAAAGAGGAGTTTTCAACGATGCTTTCTGTATAAATCGGGGTGAAGACTTCAATCTTACCTCCCGCTGTAACGGTCAACGCATCGTGTGCGTTCAACTGATACGTTATACCTGACTTGGGGATGTAGACCACAGGAACAAACATTGATGGAATAAGACTGACCTTAAGCTTGTTGTCTTTGAGGAATCTTCCGTGCATATCCAAGCCCACATCCGTAAAAACACCCCCCGAAACTGAGACGCCGCCGCTCTGGGACGGGTTGCTGATGTTGCCTTTCGCGAGTAAGGTCATAAGGGATTTTGATAAGGTTGCATTTATATCTCCTGAAACCGAAGAGGAGAACCCAAAACCCCAGCGGGGAGATATGTTAAAATTAAAAAACACGTCCGCGTTGACATTCATATTGATGTTCCAACCGTCTGTTTTTATTCTATCCGCCAGTTCGCTCATGTCTAACATGATGTTTTTTCGGAGAATATCCGATAAGCCGGCGAAGTTGTTGGACAAACCTACGCTGCCATTAACGCCGAACTCAACAAATCTGCGGTAAGGGAAAACGAGCTTGCCTTTCTTTTTAGTCTGAGGCTTGGGCGCTTGAGAGACTTCCACCTCCTCTTCGGAAGCTGCGACTACAGAATCGGTCGGCAAGTCATCGACTTCCTCAGAAACAGCGAGAGTAGAATCGTCAGACAAATCATTGGCTTCCTCTGCAGAGAGTCTGACGTCGTTAGCCCAACCGTCGTCTGCATTCCCGCCGTTCGTAACAACAGTCATTCCGTCTGCGGCCGAGTCCGCCTGCTCCCTAATACTTTCCTGCCATTCCCTGTCTTGAGCAAAGGCTACACTGGTGAAAATACCAAATATGAATACAATAAGCGTTATTGTCTTTTTCATTTTTTATTCCTTTTCCTTGATTTAGAAATCAACTGTTTTGTCTATACCGGCTATGGCTTCCACTATAAGGTTGAAGTCAAAGTTGTATTCTCTGCCGAGACGCAGCATCCCGTAATCTTCTCCTGTTTCGCAGGGAATGAGTATTTGAAACGATGGTGTGAATGGATACTCGACCTCACTATTATCCAGCGATAGGGAAGGAGCGCTGCCGTCCTCTAGTTTCAATAAATGATCGGCGGCGCCAGACTTTATCAAAATCGCCGTATTGGGAAGAGCTTTGTTTTGAAGATATTCTAGTTTTATCGTAACATTGCTTATAGAGCCAATCACTTCGTCAATGGTCCCGTCTCCATCCTTTTTTCTACCGAAAAGGTCTTCCTCTATTTTCGGAAGCAAAGACTCTCCCTTTTCGTCTTTCAATTCAAGCGGGACGTACCTAGTTCCCTCTACTGTTAGAGGAGAGGCTTTTACCTTAAATTCAAGCGGTATCACAACCACCATGTCCGCGGAAATTACACCTTCTAAGAAACTGGAGTCGTTAGTAAGTATGAGAGGATTATTTGCATCTCCCATTTTTACGGTGTATTTCAAAGACGAGCCTTTACCAGCCGTGAAAACCTTTGTCATGTTTATCGGGTCAAGACTGGCGGGAAGAAGTTTTCCTGTAAACTTTTTGCCGTTTTCCGGGAATTCGGGGAGATCCGTGTCGTTCATTGGCTCCTCTTTGATCAAATCTGTAGGATTGCTTCCTTCAATTTGAAGCGACACAGTAGGCCCACTCCCGCCGCCAGTCTTGCTTCTGCTTATAGGCAGGTCGCTGATATAGAGATAGCCCCATACTTCCGGAGCTTCGAAGCTGTCCCCCATGAAGCTCTCAATATTGCCGAAATCCATGTCATAGCTTTCTGTCAATGTGCCTTGTTCACCCGGGTCAACGCTTGCCTCTGTCCACTCAAATTCAAGGGCGGGCTCAAAATCAACAGGACCGTTATCGAGAAAATCTATGACCTCGATATGAATGATAAGATTCGGCTCCTGGGGATCGAGGGTAAAACGGTGTGTTGAAGGGTTGTTGTCACCATCCGCATTATCCTTAGAATTAGTCGTAAAGTAGAGATCGCCGTCCTTCTCGACTCCTTGTACAGTCTCCGTGTCCGAGCCTATACCGAACTGGGGAATGGCTATTTTCACTGCGTCTTTAAAAACCGTTCCCTCTACCTTGAGTCCGGTGTTTTTCACATCAATGTATTTTACCAGTTTCGCCATATCGCTCAAGGGTACTTCTATCTTTTGTTGCAATTCCCCTACACGACTTTTCAATGTATCAAAAAGGGTAACTGTGTCGCTTTTTACGGTTTTAACCTCCGGTAGGTCTTTAATCTGGGTTTTAGTCTGGGCAATCAACTGCGACTTTTGCTGATCTGACAGGAGCGGATTATTCAACGCTGTCGACAAATCATTCAGCCGTGAGTCCGCCGCGGAAATTCCCGTTTCAACCTTCTCGCCTGCCGCCGCCTTATCAACCCACTCGTCAATCTTGTCGTCAATGGCGCGTTCTATATCAGCATCGTTCATATTCATCAACGCGGACAAGGATATACCGGGGAAAAATTTCTCCACTTCGGCGGGACGCCTCAAGTCTATGCCGGTGATTTTCGGCGGCTGTATCTTATAGACCTGATTCATATGCTCGCTCAAGTCGTAGGGCATCTTCGCTATTGGGTAATGGACGATAAACGTCTTTACTTGGTTATCTGCGCCAGCCGGTGCATACTCGTAGATGTTGATGGTATTGAGCGTGGAAGCTCCCTCGCCGTCTGACGAGCTGCCCATCATCTCCAAGATTTTATCGGTGCCGAGATACCGCTCAATAACATTCTCGTTCTCTCCGCGAAAAGGACTGCCCAGAGGGATATGCACTCCCGGCTTGCCTTTAATGGTAACAGAATTCGGAATGTCAAATTCCGAAAAGTCGCATGAGGCGAGAACCATAGTCAATATGACCAATAAAATAGTTATAAAAAACTCGTTTTTTATTATTTTCTTCATTGTTTCCTCCATAAATAATTTAAGGATAAATTTTCTATCGCCCGTGGGGCATATACCCCGGAGCAATTTGCAAATTTGATAAGCCCGCGTAGTCGCGGAATACATCATATACTATGAATATATAGCAGTTAATTGCAAAAAACAAGATATAAGGCGGTCTTTGTGGACAAACCTTATCCTGCTCTTTCAGAACACCTTAATCACGACGTGTTAAAGAACGCCCGCCGAGCGAGTCTATTCGTTTTATATATCAGGATTGAACGGGGGGAGGGGGTAAAACAGCTACACCGAACTTCATCTCACTCCCGTTCAAATGAGATAGTTCAATGCGGTCAAGGGTTTTCTGCTTCATTCTAACATCTTCCTTTAACAGTACACGACTACGCTGTCGAAATTCGACAAATATTCCTGAAAATACTGATGAAATTGAAAAAAGTCAAGACAAATTTTCATAAACGGTTAGTTTCTAATTCAATTGCCGTCTTATGGTGAATTTCGTCGAGGCGCGCCATTATTGCGTCAACGACGACTTGCTTCTTGTCTTCCACACCCGCTTTCTCCGCTTTTTTACGTGCGGAGGCTCTGAAGTCCGCGCAGGAAACTACCGGGTCAACGGTAAAGCGTACGATGTTTTGACTGACAAAGTCATCCATCATATCGCCCTGTCTCACGTGCAGAAGCTCCCCGTTTATGGCGACAAGGCACATATAGTCAAAGGATTTGATGTACGAATCAATCTCCCGTACGCCTTTTTTGGTATTTGGGTCCCATGGGCGGTAACGGGTGCCTGATGGGAAAACAAGGATGAGCCTGCCCTGTTTCTTGATTTCGTTGAGCTTTCGCATTGCCGCATGGTTGATTGATACGGAACGGTTTACTTCGACTGCGGCTTCTCTCCGGGAGCAGTGGCGGAAAGAACGGCTTGGATAAATGACCAGCCGTGTGTACGCGCCGGTAAAAATCGCCACCGTAGGATTCTCCTCATTCAGTTTCATACCTGCTATTGCCACAACCGCATCCGCTATTTCCGCGCCTCCTTGTTCCTTCCGTAATAGGTAAGAAAAAACCGGCAGGTCCATATTGCTGTAGTGTTCCAACAGAAGAAGGCATGATGCGCCCGCTTTTGCCTTATCTAATAAGGTGTACAAATGTTCCATGCCGCTTATGCCCGAACCCGGCAGAATCAGCGCATCTATTATACGGTCTATAAAGGGCAGTATCCGCGCCTCTCCTATCTGATACACATTTTGCTCGTTAATCACCGTTGCTATCTTGTCGGATATTTTTGCCAGCGCAACCGCTTCTTCTATGATATCCTTAAAGACAGAGCTTAATACTTCCATAATTAACGAATATACCGCTTTTGCGGCTTTGTGTCAATTTGTAAGACGGCGGGCGGGAAAGCCTTCTGTCCTGTTAAGCAAGAAGTCGATGCGGCGTTCGGCGCCGCGGAGAAGAAGCCCTTTCAGGCAATGCCCGTCGCGGCGTCTGGCGCCGAGAAGAAGTCTGTCGGGGACAGCGGCGGCTTTGGTTACCCTTGTCTTTTTCCCCGTTTCTGCCCATAATAGGATTATGGCAATAGGGTATTTGATTTCTATGTTCAGTACTAGGTCTTCATGTATTTCTTTATGCCTTTGTTGTCATTTTTATCTTACCTGGTATATCACCTCCTAAACCTTTTCTTATAACGGCGCCATTAAACGGCGGGGAATGACGGCGAAACCATTGCTATTCCCCGCGGGCTTGGGAATATCGCCTATTCAAAAGACGGGTAAGTACAGAAGAGCACAGGCGCCCCTTTTAGAGAAAAAGTATTATGGGATTTGCTATGGGAGGGCGGGCAAAGGCGATATCATGGTCGGGAAATCAGAACGGCGGCTGGGTGAGTAATGGCTTATTCGGAGATAACTCCGAATAAGAAGGAGTAAACTGATGAAAAAGGCTATTCTTTTGAGAGTCGCTCTTTTTGCGGCGGCGGCGATGGTTTCGGGAGCGGACTTGGGCAGTGGTTTCAGTCTGAGCGGCGGAGTTAAAACAGGTCTGATGATGAAGAATTCGGACTATAGCGGAAAATTGGATGGGCTTGACATGAAAAACGAGTATCCACTCACCTTGTACTTTGCTTCCGCAGATAATGAGACCTACAACGGCGAAGGATGGCTCAGATTCAACTTTGAGCAAGAGTACAAAGTAGTGAAATATGGGCTTAATTTGGGTATGTGGTCTCACGGCGATCTGTCGAAATGGAATGACGTCATGCATCTTGGCGACCATTATCTGTGGGTGAATTTCTTCCAAAACAAGCTCCAGATTAAAGGCGGGCAAGGCGGCGGTACGCCTATAACGAGCGGCGGATGGCTTAATGCAGACTGGCTCGGCTATAACGGCGTTCGTGTGTTCTGGGTTGATCCCATCGGCATTTCCGCAGGTATAAACTTCCCGGATCCGGGCGTAAGCGGCGTCAGACCAGTAAACTACCTCTCTACCATCATACTCGGCGTAAAGTACCTGGATAAGCGGGCAGGGCGTTATTGGATTTCCCTTATATGGGATAATAACCTCATCTACGACGACAGTGAATCCGCTTATGACGGCGGCTTGCACCGCACCGAGGAAGTGGAGGATAATCCCATCGGTTTGTCCGGCAACATGGCTTTCGGCGTTGGCGTAACCAATATATTCGCTGGGAAAGGTAATGCGTCTATTGACGGCGTCATAAGCAATATCGGTGAAGACGCTGTGCCTTCAAAGCATGGCGGAGCTTACAAAATATCGCAGCTTAAATCAGTCTTTGCCTTAAAAGGCGGCTGTCCTGTTACTGATGAACTCTTCCTTGAGCTAAAGGGGAAATATGTCCTCACCCAGGGCGATAATAAGGATTTGAATGAAGCCATAAGCTGGGGACAGCTACAGGTTGAGCCGTATATCAGCTACCGAGCCTTAGGCTTTATGAAAGCCGAGTTATCGGTAAACTTTACCTATTACATCAATAGCTATTACCTTGCTGTAAAAACGTCAGACTTTGACGCAGGACAAGTTCCAGGGCGCCAATCGCTCTTGGATTACGTCTCTACCTATCAATTCACGGTAAAGCCGGATATTGTATTTTCTTTCAGCGGGATAATGGCGATACTCGGCTATCGCGGCATATTCTCCCGCGATCATCTTGAGAACAAATTGTTTTTAGATGCACGGTGGAGATTCTAGGGGAGGGGAGGGCGGCGTTTGCCCGGCGTCCGCTTCTCTGGGATAAACAGAAATTCAGAGGGACGTGGAATTCTATTCTATGCTCCCTCTCTTTACGATGAATTAACTATGTTGACGTCTGATTTTTCTTTTGACCTGCCGCAGGAACTCATCGCGCAATTCCCGTCCGAAAAGCGGGGGGCAAGCCGCCTCATGCTTCTGGACAGAAAGATGCAGTCCCGTAAGCATTGTCTTATGGAAGACCTGCCGTATCTTTTGGAGAAGGGCAGTCTTCTTGTATTCAATAATTCCCGCGTCAGAAAGGCGCGGCTACTGGGGACTTCTTCCAGTACTGGCGCTCAGGTGGAATTCCTGCTGTTAAAGAGAAAAGGCGAAGTATGGTCGGCTATTGTGTCGCGCGCAAAGCGCAGGCGGATTGGAAGCCGCTACGTATTCCCCGGGCGCGTGGAGGCGGAGATCATCGGTCCGGGGCTTGTTCGGTTTTCCCCGCCGATAGACGATGCGTGGCTTGACGCGCACGGGCATATCCCCCTGCCGCCCTACATACGCCGCAAGGACGCATTGATAGACAGTGAGCGGTATCAGACAGTATTCGCGGACTCCGTTGGATCCGCGGCCGCGCCGACCGCAGGACTCCACTTTACCCAAGCAATTCTCTCGGCGTTAAACGAGAACGGCGTTGAAACCGCGTTTATCACCCTGCACGTAGGGCTGGGTACGTTTCTCCCGGTGCGGACCTCAAACGTCGAAGACCATATCATGCACGAGGAGACGTTCATCATCGACGAGCTTACGGCGGACCGGGTGCAAAAGGCGCGGGCGGAAAAGCGGAGCATCATCGCGGTCGGCACGACAAGCGTCCGCGCTCTGGAATCTTCTTTTTCAGAGGGACGGCTGAAAATCGGCGAGCAGTCAACGTCTATCTTCATCTATCCGGGCTATCGTTTCAAAGCTGTTGACGGCTTATTTACCAACTTCCATACGCCCCAGTCGTCCCTTCTTCTCCTCGTCTCCGCTTTCGCGGGCAAGGACTTCATCTTGAACAGTTACGGTGAGGCGGTTCGTGAACGGTACCGTTTTTTCAGTTACGGAGACGCCATGCTAATCCGCTGATGTGCTGAAGCCGCAAAGCGCGGGGCGCGGCTTCACTGCGGCAGGACCACGGTATGAATTTTTACCTTCTTTTCTGCAGAAGCGTCCAGGACCATTTGTTCGGTGATCCTCCCTTGGGGACGCGGGTGCGGGGGAGCGTCTCCGATGAGGATGATGAAGCGGGACTGCGCCTCCCACGGGAAGTCCAGGGCTGTGTACAGGGCTTCATGCACAGCTTCGGGAAAGTCTCTCCCGCCGCCTGTGGTTATCCTGTCCAGTTCCCTCTGGAGGAAAGCCGCGTCTTTGGTGAAGGGAATGGCTTTGGTGAGGTATTCCGCCCGGTAATCCTTGTAAAGCACGAAGCCCACGCGGGAGTCCCGCAGTTCCATCTTTGAGAGCATAGCGGTAAGACCACTGCGAATCGCGGACACATCGTTTTTCATACTTGCCGTCGTATCCAGACAGACGACAAGATCAAGAGGTTGCTCTTCTTCCTGAAGGATTTCTCCGATCACTTCGACAATATCGTCAGGACCCCTGGACAGTCGCAGTCGCCCCCTTGCACCGCCGCTTATAGCGGAGAAGGTTTGCAGGGTGTCTGCCCGGTAATTGCCTTCAGGCGGTCCTTCCAGCGGCTTCTGGACCGCGGTTAAGACATAGGGATTGTCTTGAAACGCGCCTGAATAGTCCGCATAGGGCAGGGCGAAAGCGCGCAGATTGAAATAGGAGCCGTCTTTCACATAGATTTCGCCGTGCCTCCCGGTCTCATAGCCAAAATCCAGGATGTAGGGGATGTAGAAATGGAAAGCCTCGCCGAATTCAGCGTCTGACTCAGGCGTTGAGTCGAGAAGGTACCTGTTCGGCGGCGGAAGTTCCTCGCCGTTCAGCATACGGATTTCATTTCCGTTGGTTTCATTCCATGCGGGTACGCGGTAGGCGTAGTTGGCTTCGAGGAATTGGGCGTCTCTGGTGGATTCTGTGATGAGAACCGAAGAAATATACGGCTTCTTGCGGATAAAAAGGTGGAATCCGCCGTCAACGCGCTGTTCTATCCGCAAATCGCCCCGAACAATGCCCAGGTCCTGGGCGTGTATCTGACCGATTAGTAAAAGCGCCAGGACCGTAGCCAGCGCGGAGAATCTATTCGTCATTGCGTTCTTCCTGTTCACCGATGAGTTTCATCGCTTGAAACTGTTCCCGTACGGTTTCGATAGCGTTCAACTCTCTCGTGATGATTTTCTCGTAGTTCAGCTCCCCGCGCGTTATCCTGCCAGCTTCATCCTGCCAGAATTGGACGCGCTCTAGAGATACGAATCGAAACCTTCTCGCGGCCGCTTTTTCCGCCCATTCTTTCGCGTCTTTCCAATAAAAGAGCGCGGTGCGGTAGCAGGTCTCGGCTGTGTTAAGGCTTTCGAGGTTCTGCCGCTTCCAGGGCGCGTTGTAAAAGTATGCGTTTCGCTTGTTCCACTTATTGCCCAGAAACAGGTACTGTTCTATCATCTTGAGGTTCAGGTGCATCATAAAAAGGTTCTTGTACTTCTCCCACTGCTCGGTATTTTCTATCAAAGCAATGGCGAAGAGGGGGTTGGCGAAATCGGCCTTGAGGGCTTTTTCCAGATAGTAGATGTTTTCCATCGTGTCGTCAGGGTACTGGATATAGTGAAGGTGATAGAGCCGATAAAACTGCTCTTTATATTCCACGATGTATGCGTGAGCCCGGGGCGCGCTTTTCCCAAAGAACGACAGGCATAACAGCGTGAGCGCGACCGCGCGCGCCTTTCTGTTAAGAATCATTTCTCTCTCCTTTCGTATGATGATTTTAGATGCCGACGGTGTTATGTAATTTTACCGTGATTTGAGAAAAGAATCAATGATATTGAGAGTTTTTTTGTAAGGGGTTGCGGTGCGGTTATGCGCCTTCTTGCGACCAAAACGTCCTGCGCCGCTTTTTTTGCAAGGGTCCGCGCTGTGATTATGTATCTTCTCGCGGTCAGAACGCCCTGCGCCGCTTTTTTTGTAAGGGTCCGCGCTGTGATTATGCGCCTTCTCACGGCCAAAACGCCCTGCGCCGCTTTTTTTGTAAGGGTCCGCGCTGTAGTTATGCGCCTTCTTGCGACCAAAACGTCCTGCACTAATTTTTGCGCCCCCGCCTAAATTTTAGGCGCCGAGGACTCAAGTTTTGTGCGCCGAGGACTCAAAAGTTTACTCCCGTAGCTCAAAAGTTTACTCCCGTAGCTCAAAACTTTACTCCCCTAGCTCAAAACTTTACTCCCGTAGCTCAAAACTTTACTCCCCTAGCTCAAAACTTTACTCCCGTAGCTCAAAACTTTACTCCC
>JAIRSU010000039.1 GCA_031255285.1 Treponema sp.
GATGCTGGAGTCGTAGCCGAGAGATGCTGGAGTCGTAGCCGAGAGATGCTGGAGTCGTAGCCGAGAGATGCTGGAGTCGTAGCCGAGAGATGCTGGAGTCGTAGCCGAGAGATGCTGGAGTCGTAGCCGCGAGATGCGCAAGTCACAGCCGCGAGATGCGCAAGTCGTAAAACAGACGATGCGTGGTGTCAGACACTCTCTTGAACCTGCGGTGCCAGACATCCATGCCGCCTTACTATGACGAAGTATACGCGGAGACCACACCGGAGGGGACAGAGACCGTGATGGAAGATATTGTAACCTACGGTCGGCGGCGCCGTGGGTAGACTCATCGAAGTAAGGCTACTGCAATAGATGAACACAAACTCACCGATGATCTATGCCGTGGGCAGGCTCACGCTCGTAAGACTCTCGCAACCGTAGAACGCATAGTCGCCAACGGTCTCAACGCCCGCGCTACTTATGGACTCAAGGCTGGTAAAAGCTTTGAACGGGGAATCCTCACATGTCCCGACTTTATGCTTCTGCCGCGCGGAAAATCCTGTGAAGGCTAGGCTTGTGGAACGAACTACTGAGTGGATGTTCGGGAGCCTATACCACCGTCTGCATCGACAATCTGACTTACTAGACGAACCTGATATCGGTGTCTGACACCACGCTACAAGTCCACGGCTAGAACCCGCAGGTGTCTGGCACCGCAGGCATAGCCTGTTAGACGACTTCATACGGGGTGTTGTCTGAAAAGGGGCGCCGCTGTCCCCTCCCCGTCAGGCAGGGCGCGAGTGTCCGGTACCATAAAAGAAATCAGAACCCTCGGATGTCTCCATTAAATGTAAAAGTCACGCTCGCCGTGCTTGATTTTTTCTATGTTTGTCAGTGTGAGGGCACGGATTTTTTCATTGGAAATAGTCGGCATCTCTCGTGCGATGGCCGCGTCCGCCTTTTGCTTGAATGTTGCGTCTCCATAATCAATAGCATATTCGGCAAGCGTGGTAAGCGCATTGGGCAGGCATACATTCTTGATTTGTCCGCTTTTGGCAAGGCGCATAAACCTGTCTCCGGTGCGTCCTTTACGGTAACAAGCGGTGCAGAAGCTTGGTGTGTAACCGTCGTCCATCAATTCGCTTATGATTGACAGTGCGGAACGATCGTCGTTCACAAAAAACTGTGGGTTTCCGGTCTGACTGATCTGCTGTCGCTTTGCATAACCACCTACTTGGGTACTGGAGCCTGCACTGATTTGCGAAATGCCTAGACGTAATAGTCTCTGGCGCATATTGCGAGTCTCCCGTGTCGATAGAATCATACCAGTAAATGGTACTGCTAGGCGGATAATCGCTACAATCTTGGCAAAGGTTTCGTCGTCGACTAAATGAGGGAAATCGGACATGTTCATGCCTTCGGCGGGGCAGAGGCGCGGTACAGAAATTGTATGGAAACCTACACCGAATCGTTCTTCAAGGTGCTCGTTGTGAATCATCAAGCCTAAAACTTCAAAGTAAGGGTCGGCTAACCCGAAAAGGACGCCTCCACCTACATCGTCGATACCTGCTTCGTGAGCGCGATCAAACGCGGTCAAATGATAAGCGAAGTTCTTCTTGGGTCCTGCAATGTGAACTTTTTCGTACGTGGGTTGGTGATAGGTCTCCTGAAAAAGTATATATGTACCAATACCGACGTCTTTCAGTCTACGGTAGTTTTCTACTGTGGTTGCCGCTATGTTTACGTTGATACGCCGTATTTCACCGTTCTCAAACTTCATATCGTAAATTGTTTTTATGCAGTTGACAACGTAGTCGATGGAGCAAACTGCGTCGTTCTCGCCTGTTTCCAGCGCGATGCGTTTATGCCCCATCGCTTCCAGAATCCGTACTTCTTCTCTTACTTCATCCTGTGTCAATTTCTTCCGCGTAAATTCATGCTCGCAGTTATAGGAACAGTAACTACACCGATTCACACAATAGTCGCTTGCATAGAGCGGCGCAAACATGACGATGCGGTTGCCGTAGACGCGGTCCTTGATTTTCAGAGCAGTTCGATCCACTCGTTCTAAGTGCCCCGGATTTTCACTGACTAAAAGTGCTGCTATTTCACGATGATTCAGTCCTTCAAATCGCTCGGCTTTATCTAAATAACTGTCGATTTTAGCATTGGGTGTATTTCTTGCCTCAATGAGCAGGTTTTCTATGTAATTTTTGTCAATAAAAGTTTTCTCTTCCATAAATAATTCTCCTCTAAACGTCGCTACTAGTGCGTTCGATTTCCTTTGATACTGCTGTCTTAACGGAGACACCCGGAATACTACCGAGTTTGCCCGTGAGGGCATTGATTTCATCGATTTCCGCCGCTATGGTAACTGCCACTACGCCGATATCTTCCTGGTCAAACGGGATGCCCATGCGTCCTCTGACAATGCCTTTGTACGTTGAAATGATTGCATTGAACTGTTTTTGAGTCTGGACAGGATTCTCCAAAACTGCCCCGATAATTGCTATTCGCATATTTCCTCCTGAAAAAATGGTTTCTTGCAAAAAAAAACGCCCAAATGAGGGCGTTATTCGTTCATTAAGCATAAACTTCTTTTCCGCCCTCGGTGAGCCAGAACGTATCTTTGTTCACAAGGTTGTTGATAGTATAACAGAGATCTGTAATTATAACAAGACTCTTGCAGAAATTCCTGTTTTTATGTGGTTTACTGCTTGACATAAATCAATCTTTTGATTATGATGGGGAAAAACGAGGAGAGATGTCCGAGCGGTTGAAGGAGGCGGTCTTGAAAACCGTTGCGCTGAAAGGTGCCGGGGGTTCGAATCCCTCTCTCTCCGCTATGTTTTTCACTGGAGCGGTGACCGAGTGGCCGAAGGTGGCTCCCTGCTAAGGAGTTTTACCCCTAAAGGGTAACGGAGGTTCGAATCCTCTCTGCTCCGTTTAATCAAATTTTATATACGAGGTTGTAGCTCAGTTGGATAGAGCATCAGATTGCGGATCTGAAGGTCGCACGTTCAAGTCGTGTCAGCCTCATTCTTCTTGTATTGGTTGTTTCCACTTGTCTATCAGCGAGACTCTGATGCTGATACTTGTGCTTTCTGCTTCAAAAAAAGAGTATGTAATGCCTAAAAAGGGCTAAAAGTATACGGAAAACCCTTTGTACAAACCCTTCGGTTCATGGTGAGAGAAGTCAACTGAAAGTACGCGGGCATGGGGTGGTCCTGTGTAGAGCCATTCTAACAGAGCATCCGTGTCCCCGTGTTCAGCCCATACTTCTACTGCTCCGTCTGTTGTATTCCTCACCCATCCGCAGACATCCAGAGAGCGGGCTTTGTTTAGACAGGCGTAGCGGAAACCTACGCCTTGGACTCGTCCGCTTACTCGTGCAAAAAACGCCTTGTTCATCCTTATCAATCTTAAAGCATATCCTCGGATAGGAATGTCCTACCCGAACAAGTCTGCCTCTGTGTTCTGTCGCTTTGGGTCGTAAACAGACCTTGAGCACAGAATTTTATTCCACTGAGAAAGTCGATTCAAGGCGTCCAGAGGTGTCAATGTATTGACATCGATTTCCTCAAGCTCTGCGATGACTCTCTCCCACGCGTTACCCTTGTTTTTGAGGGCACGATTCTTCTTCCTCAGGGAGGGACCAGGGCTGTTCCCTGTTTCAGCCATGACTTCGAGTTTCTTGAAGGAATCTTCACTCGTATTGAGCTGTTCCATGACGCGATTCGCCCGTTCAAGTACTCTTTCATTCAAGCCGGCGAATTTGGCGACGTGCAAGCCATAAGATTCGGATGCTACTCCTTCCTTGAGATGGCGCAGGAAGACTAACTCCCCATCCTTGTCAAGCGTTTCCATAGAGCGATTCGCCAAATGCGGGTGGGAAAGCAGAGAGAGCTCGTGGTAATGGGTAGCAAAAAGGGTCCGACACCGCATTTCGAGTAATTCCTCGCTCACAGCCCAAGCAATAGCAAGCCCGTCTTTGGTGCCAGTGCCGCGTCCTACCTCATCCATGATGACCAAGCTTTTTTCAGTGGCTGTGTTCAGAATGTAAGCTGTTTCATTCATTTCAACTAAAAAAGTCGATTCACCGCGTGCAAGGTTATCCCATGCGCCAACACGGCAGTAAATGCGGTCAACCAAGCCGATTTCTGCTTTCTGTGCCGGGATAAAGCTCCCCATTTGCGCCATGATGACGATGAGCGCCGTCTGGCGCAGGTATGTAGACTTGCCCGCCATGTTTGGTCCCGTGATGAGGGCAAAAGAAATGCGGTCATGGTCAAGGTGTATGTCGTTTGGAATGAATTCGCCGGATGGAATGTGCGCCTCAACCACTGGGTGCCGTGCGGCAGTAATGTTCAGGCTCACCTCTTCATGCAGAATGGGGCGCTGCCATCTCCGCATAAGCGCGGCGTGGGCGAGACTCTGTGCTACGTCAAGCTCCGCGATTTGCTCGGCGAGTCCTGCCAACTCCCCTAAGAGTGACTTGGTTTTCTCACGTAACTCGAGGAAGAGTCGGCGTTCGAGCTCCGCAATTCTGTCGTCCGCGCTATTGATGTCGGACTCAAGTTTTCCAAGTCGATCGGTTGTATAGCGTTCCCCACCTGCGATTCCTTGTCTCTTGACAAAACGGTGTGGTACCTTGGTGAGGTTCGCGTTTGTTACTTCGAAAAAATAGCCGATTTGTCTATTGAATCGGATTTTCAAGTTGGAAATACCCGTTATGAGTCGCTCTTCTTCTAGATACGCCTCCAGCATATTACGCCCTTCTTCTTTGAACTTGTGGAGTTGATCCAATTCGGCATTGAAACCACGTCGAATCAGATTTCCTTCGGTCAAAAGAATGGACGGGTCGTCACAGAGTCCGTCGGACAAGATTTTCTCTATTGCCGAAAGACGGCTGATTCCGTTTTTGTCAAGCGCGAGCGCATATTTGCCTTCGAATTTAATTACCTCTCTATTTTTCTCATTCTCCACTATTCGTAAAAGCGACTCAAAGGTACCGAGGGCATTCTTTATAGAATAAAGATCCTTGCCGTGCACCCTGTCCATTGCGAGACGGGATCTGAGCCGCTCAATATCCGGTGTCTTTCCCAGAATTGTACGGATTTCGTCGAGGATTTTAGAGTGATTGTAGAAGAATTCCACTGTGTTAAGACGCTTTTCTATGCGTACCTTGTCTTTGAGTGGAAAAAGGATACGGTGTTTTAGGAGCCGTCGTCCCATTGTGGAGCGAGTCTCGTCCAGTACTTCTAAGAGCGAAAAACCTGCACCGCCATCATGAAGATTTCTGACGAGTTCTAAGTTACGCTGTGTGGCTTCATCGAGTCCTATGAATTCATCGTCTTGATGCAATTCTACGCTCTTGATGTGGGGTATCAAGCCTCCGGCTGTTTCGTCGAGATAGTCGAGAAGCGCGGCTATGGCGGGGATTTCCGGACTTGTCTCGTCGAGTCCCCAGCCTTTGATTGAACCAAACTGTCTCTGCACGCGCTCTAGGGCATTTCCTTCACTGAATAGCCAGTCTCCCCATTTGTTCAGGACAATGCGGTGCTCGTTGAGTGCGCTCGCTACTGCATCCTCGTAAAGGAGGGACTCTTGGACAATGATTTCCTTTACCTGAAGGCGTTCCAATTCTTGGCGGAGTCGGTGTGCACCATCCAGGGAGGCGGCATGGAATTGTCCGGCGGAAAGGTCAACGTAGGCGAAAGAGAATACCCTACCTGCTTTAGCGATGCAGGCAAGGTAATTGGCGCTCGACCCGTCAAGGTAATCCTCGTCAACGGTGGTACCAGGGGTTACAACCTCAATGACCTTACGTTCCACGAGTCCTTTACCTGGTTCAGAAACTTGCTCACAGACTGCGACTTTTTTGCCGAGCTTAAGCAGGCGAGCTATGTACTGTCGCGCTGCATGATACGGCACACCACACATAGGAAGTTGGTTGCGGTGGGTCAGGGTGAGGTTCAACAAGCCGGATACCTCAATAGCGTCCTGTCCAAACATCTCGTAGAAATCGCCCAATCGAAAAAAAAGTACTGTGTTTTTGTGTTCTTGCTTGATTCTCCGATATTGGTCAAGCATAGGTGTTGAATCAGAATTCATTTTTTATGATAGTAATAAAAATACGAGAAAAATACAAGCAGAGAGATTCAATTCTCCCACCTCTGTGAGAAATTCCTCCCAAAAGTCTTCTGGTAAAAGGGGCATTGTACTAGTCTTAAGCTTGCTATGCGATTGTTCACGACTTGTCAATGGTTGAACTAATCATTCTGGTTCCAAGGAAGGAATCGTTTCACTCCAATTATTCGTGGTCCGAAATACTTGTCCGAAAGTGGAGAAATAACGACTCCGCGTCTTGGTCCATCCGAAATTGCATGTATCATAGAGTTTTCGTCTAAAAGCATGGCGGAATGATTTATGCTTCCTCTTCCGCCTTTTTGGGAAGAAAAGATGATGATGTCTCCCGGGTGGGCGTTTTCTAACGTAGTAGTTTCAGCATCAGATGTCCAAACGCCTTTGGAAGAACGAGGGATATTCATATTTACCGCATTGCGATAAACGAACCACACGAAGCCTGAACAGTCAAACCCTTTAGGATTGTCGCCCGCGGAACGATAGGGCGTCCCTAAATACTTCTGCGCCAGCGCGATAAGAGCCTCTCTATCATCCGCAGTCGCAGAAGCTATAAACAAAACTATTGTAACCGCGCATAATGTGCGTTTCATACTCCCTCCTCTTATATTTAAAACAATCCGCTGACCGTACCGTCTGCATCAATGTCCACTCCCATAAACGCGGATTTGGACGGCAATCCATGCATGGTGGAAATATCGACTACAAGCGAATATGCAAAGCCTGTGCCTGTAGAAAGCCGCACTTTCCACACTGGTAGACGGAAGCCTTTGGGTGTGCCTTTCAGGTCGGATCATGGGATAGAGAGTATTGTGTTTTCGCCATGCAGATAGGTAGACTCCCATAGTCGTGCATCTCTAACCATTCAGATGATGTTGATATATGCGCGTAGATTGGGGGAGCCCAGCACGTAAGAGGTCTATATTTTCTTCTCTGTAAACCGACGGCAGGGGCTTGCCCGAAGTAACTGGAGGTCCGTTACCATGTGGTTTCAACGCACGTACGGTGGCCACGAGCACAACTGCATCGGGCATCAGTCCTGATACACGGCATTTTATATCAAAGAGCTTTTCCATGCCCATATCCGCGCCAAACCCGCTTTCTGTGACTCGCCCGATACTCACCCGGTAAGGGTCTACATTGAGGAATTTTAGGTCATGCTTTTCGAAATAGGCCGGGGACCAACGAGACTCGTGATAGATACGTGCATCTACTGCGGCGGCTGCAAGATTATGAGCGGACTGAACCGCATGAATGTCGCCTGTAAGATGGAGGTTGAAGTCTTCCATAGGGATGACTTGGCTGTATCCACCGCCGGCGGCACCGCCCTTTATGCCGAATGTGGGACCCATAGACGGTCGTCTAATCGCGGCAATCGCATTTTTTCCAATGAGACCGAGTCCTTGTACAAGTCCCACGGTCGTAGTTGTTTTGCCTTCGCCCATGAGTATCGGGTTTATAGCGGTTACATTGATGTGCTTTGCACGGAGTTTTGGTACAAACGGGTCTTTCAGGATGCGCCAATCAATCTTGGCTTTTAATTTGCCGTATTCTTCAATATATTGAGCTGGGATTCCCAAGAGCGTCGCAATATCGCTTATAGGGCGGGGCGCAATGGAACGCGCTACCTCAATATCAGGTGGAGGAGGGAATCTTTTAGCTATTGGCATAAACGGTATTATACATGGGAGTTGGGAAAAGTGCAAGGAATATTTGACAAGTTTTTCTCTGAATATAAACTATATTCATACAGGAAAAGCAACTATGTTTATGTTATAGTATAACAACTATGGTGGAACAAGCTAAACTATGTCCATAGGTGCGCTTGGGAGTCCGTCGTATGGGCGTACCATGAAAGTACACCCATACGGATGGGGTGAGTGTGGTCTGTTTTCATTTTTTCGCGTCTCGTTTTCGTATTACGGAACGTTGAATTTTACCACTGACGGTTTTGGGGAGTTCTGAAACGAATTCGACGATACGTGGGTATTTGTAGGGCGCAGTTCCACGTTTGACGTGGTTTTGCAGTTCTCGTTTGAGTTGGTCTGAAGGCGTGAAGCCTTGCGCCAGTACAATAGTCGCCTTGACGATCTGACCTCGTGTAGGATCAGGTGCCGCAGTAACTGCACACTCCAATACTGCAGGGTGTTCCATCAGGGCACTTTCTACCTCAAAGGGTCCAATGCGGTAGCCTGAACATTTGATGACATCGTCATTGCGCCCTACGAACCAGAGGCAGCCTTCTCCGTCTCGCCATGCCATATCGCCGGTCTGATAGATTCCATCCTGCCAGCAAGCGCACGTTACGTCTTCGTCTTTCCAGTAACCGCGGAATAGTCCAACTGGTGAATTCTGGAAGGGAAGGATATCTGAGGATTGAGGTACGTCGTAGACGTTGTATCCGGCCTGGGTAACGCTTATGACACCGACTGCGCCATCGTCTACCGGCTGGCAGTCCTCGTCGAGTAAGTCTATCCCGTAGAGTGGAGATGGTTTGCCCATGGAGCCAGGTTTCGGTGGGAGCCATTTGAAGGAAGCGGCGAGAACCGAGCCTTCTGACTGACCGAAGCCTTCACGGATCTCTAGTCCTGTCTTTCGTTTGAACTGGTGGAACACCTCAGGACTTAAAGGTTCTCCTGCGACTGAGGTGCGTTTGATAAAGCTTAAGTCAATGGCACTCAAGTCTTCTTTTATCAAATAGCGGAATATGGTGGCTGGGGCGCAGAAAGTTCTTGGTTTCAAGCGGACGAGCGCTGAAAGCATCCCCTTGGGGGTGAATTTTTCCGTGTCGTAGACGCCGACGGCCGCACCGCAGATCCATTGTCCATAGATTTTCCCCCACGCGAATTTAGCCCAGCCTGAGTCGGTTTGGGTCAGATGTATCTGATCGTCTTCTACACACTGCCAGTACTTTGCAGTAACGATATGCCCTAAAGGCAGAGTGTGATTATGCAGGACCATTTTGGGCATTCCTGATGTGCCAGAGGAGAAGTAGACGAGCATCGATTCGTGTATAAAGGTATCAGCATCTCTGCTAGGGCGAAAGAATTCGTCGGACGCTTCTGCAATAAGCTTCTTCATATCGAGGAAGCGGTTAGGAACACGCTCCCCGACGAGCGCGATATGTTCGAGCATACGGTTTTCTTCGCGTGCAGCTTTGATGTTGGTGAGGAGTGCCTCATCGTCGGAGACCGCAACCAACAGTTTAACGTCTGCAATATGGAGTCTATATATAAGGTCTTTTTTGGTAAGCTGGAAGGATCCGGGAATGCAGATTGCACCGATTTTTTCGAGTGCGATCATCATAGTCCAGACTTCGGGGCGTTGTTTCAGTATTAGAAGCACAGCGTCACCTTTGCGGATACCCATGGACAGGAGTGCGTTAGCTGCCTTGTCGCTCTGACGTTTTACATCCGCAAAGGTAAAGGTTTTTATTTCACCTGCGTCGTTAGTCCAGACGAGCGCGGTTTTTTGCGGTTGGATACGCGCCCATTCATCCACCACGTCGTAGGCGAAGTTGAAATTATGTGGGGTTATGCACTGGTAATTTTCGAAGAAATCCTCATAAGAGTCGAATTCAATACGAGGGCAAAAACGGGATAATATTTCATTCATAATGGTTCTCCTTTTAGGACCAATTTTCACGAGGAATAAGTATACAAAATAAGAAATATTTTCTCAATGGTGGTGGATATATAGTCATGGGGAATTTAATATGGATAAAGCTAGGCCAAGGTCACTCCCTGTACCTGCAATTACTCGCTCTCGACCCGCTAAGTCGCAGAACGTCTGAATATTCCGGTAACGACTCATCATCTCCCGTATAGCGATCATCTGTTCCGGCGCGGCCTCTATCAATAGAACCCCTCGCGGGTATAAGTGCTCTATCACAGATGCTATGATTCTTCGTATCAAGACGAGACCATCTTCGCCTCCATCAAGCGCCAAACGCGGCTCGTTTTGCACCTCCCGTGCTAGAGTCTCAATCACGCACGTGGGAATATAGGGTGGATTCGCTACAATCAAGTCGAAACGTCCTTCTATGTGCTCGAAAAGGTCACTATATACGAAGGTTACATCAGCCTGCAGGTGCTGTGCATTCTCCCGCGCCACGGCAAGCGCTTTACGCGATACATCGCCCGCCGTAACGCTCAAGTAAGGCACCTCTCGTTTGAGACTAACCGCTACGGCTCCAGAACCAGTACAGAGTTCCAGAACACTTTCCATCCACCCTTGCTTTATAAAGTTAAGCGCAGTCTCTACCAGCGTCTCCGTATCCGGACGAGGGACAAGCACGTCCGGAGTTATAATAAACGGCAGTCCCCAAAATTCCTTGTATCCGATAATATACGCTGTACATTCCCCATTGAGGCGCCGATTCAGCGCACGGTGGAAACGCTTCACAGACTCTTGGTCCACCGAGTTGCCCACGCGCAAAAGTAGTCGCGTATGAGAAATACCCAAGATATGTTCCAAAAGGAGTCGCGCATCAAGAAAAGGGGCATCAACGTGTCCTTTTAGTAGAGCGTTCCCTTGCACAAGTAGGTCTTTTATGGTCATACTGCGGTCTTCAGGAATTCCTCAACAGATTCAGCTCCAGACGCAAATTCCGACATGAGTAGGTCGTCTTCTACTTTTTCGAGTAGATGCCATGTCTTGGAATTCATCGTCATACTTTTCAGTCTGTCTAATATGTCGTCGGATCTACTTACATTGTAATTTCGCAAGGCATCAAGGAGATTCCGCAATTCGCTCGATAGGGCTGGATCTTGAGACTTGATACGAGTCAGACTCTCTTGTTTCACTGTCTGTTTGTTCAAAAAGGAGCGTATCCGTTCCAATAATAGTGAAAATTCCTTGCAGAAGTTGCTTAAATCTTTCTGAATGGTTTTTATGTCCTTGTTCTTCCCGGCTCTCTCCAGAGACGCAGCCATGATGGACACGGTGTCCGCGCCTATACTAGCGCATGCACCCTTAAGCGCATGAATGTCGGTTATAAAAGCCACTAATTCTTCTGTGTTCAGTGGTTCTTTTATATGCAAAAGCCTCTGCTCTCCGTCTTTGCAGAAGATACTCAAAATCTTGAAGTATCTTCCATAAGAAGCACCAGACAAAGACAACCCTTTACGCATATCAATACCTTCAATTTCTTCATTTAACGGTTCTACATTGACCATCCTTCCGTCTTGAATCTCATCTATTGGTCCCGTCGTTTGCTTGGAACGTGGTATCCATTTTCGCAGAATCTCATCTAGTTTTGCAATTTCTATGGGCTTCGAAAGGTAATCGTCGAAATTGTCTCGTACGAATTGCTCTTGCTCTCTTCCACCAACTATACTTGCGGAAAACGCCACGATAGGCGGCCTTTTCCTCTTATTCTCGCTCTCAAGCGCTCGAATCGCTTTGGCTGTCTGTACTCCATCCATACCGGCCATGAGATTATCCATAAACACAACATCGTAATAGTACTCACGTACCATCTCAATGGCTGTCTCTCCGCTACTACATACGTCTACACGAGCTTGATACGGTAAAAGAAAACCCTGTGCGATTTTTAGATTGGTTACATTATCATCGACAACCAAAATTCGCGCGTTCGGAGCCGTCCACTTACCTTCTACCCTGCCTGTTTCGATATTCGTGTGGTGATTCAATGCGGCTGCAACTGTCACTGCATAAGCAGGCATAGATAGAACATTCACATTCTTATCGAACGATTTACTCGTTTCCGTCAAAATCGTTATCATAGTTGAAGGCGACAGATTCTCAATTTTCTCTATAGACTCCGTAGATTCCGCCAAATGTTCAGGAATAAAGGCAAAGGGATACACGCCTTTTTCAAGCTCCATAAAGAATTCATCGTCACTCTCACATTCTTTTATCGGCACACCGAGATCTTTCAAGGTACGGATAATTGACTCTTTGTAAAACGGACGATTCGAGTAGAACAGTGTCTTCTTATCCGTGGCGTTTTCTACTTCAGCCAACTTACCCAGACCGCCCACAATTTGCCTGACGGATGCGGTGAAACACGACCCGACACCATATTCGCTCGTTACCTCGACATCTCCACCCATAGCCTTTGCCAGATTGTGGGTTATAGGAAGTCCAAGTCCAGTTCCTTCCACAGCTCGGTTTTTCTCCGCGTCCATTCTGGTGAACGCTTCAAAGAGCCGCGGTATGTCTTCGCTCTTTATCCCAATGCCACTGTCGTTCACAGTGAATTGTAGAACAACGGTCGAAGGCGTTCTCGAGTCGTTAGATGCTTCTTTTTCCGCGGAGACCATAAGCGAGACAAAGCCTTCTTGTGTGTATTTCACCGCATTAGAGAGTAGATTCACCAGAATCTGCTTGACTCTCACATCGTCTCCAATAAGGCTTTCAGGCATATTCGCGTCGACATTGACTGTGAACGCAAGCTTTTTCTCCATCACTCGTATCCGCATAACACCGACGACATCTCTCAAGACAGAAGAGAAGGAATATGGAAGACTGTTTATCAGGAGTGCACCCGCTTCAATTTTGGAGACATCAAGGACGCGGTTGATAAGGGAGAGTAGGCTGGTACTTGCTTGCCTGATGTCTTTAGCGTATGTTTTTGCATCAGAAAGCGAGTCTGTTTGCAACGCAAGCTCACTCATACCCATGATTACACCCATAGGTGTACGTATTTCATGGCTTATTTCGGCTAAAAAAGAGGATTTCGCTCTGTTTTGAGCATTGGCTTGCAGCGTCGTCCTATCGAGCTGAAATAAGACGACGCAGATAAAAATGAAGAGCGCGACTCCAAGATAAATAATCATTCCCATAAGGAAGTTCAAATCACGGTAAAAAGATTTCGAGTCGACGCAAATTCCCGCATACCATCCGTTGTAGAGCTGTGTGAAGAACGCTATTCTTTTATTATCACTATCCTTGTCGTTTATCACCCGTGCGGATACATCATGCCCGATGGCGAGCGTTTCGGTAA
Organism: Treponema sp.; assembly: GCA_031255285.1. GTDB lineage: Bacteria > Spirochaetota > Spirochaetia > Treponematales > Breznakiellaceae > JAIRKH01. Next base: position 13,097 of record JAIRSU010000039.1, read on the forward strand.
TTTCCTTACGTTCCAAACTCAGTTCGCCGTAATTAGCACCGAGGTATTCCAGAGTCGGATGAGACAGGACTCTCATTTCATAGTTCAATATCACTACATAACTATTAGGTATTAGACGCAATGGATTGTAGGAGGCGGAGATGATGGGAAGCCCCACATCGATCGCAAGCACGTCTGACTCAATACCTGTGCCGACAGTCTTAGCCGCGGTAACACGGATGAGATCGCTCCCATAACGCGTATAAGGAATCGTGTAGGCGATATTCCCATTTCCCGAAAGCGCAGACTTATACCACGGACGCTCTCTGGGATTGTAGTTCTCATCCACTTTCAATCCTGTAGCATCGACGAATTCGCCCCGCACATAACCGTACAGTCCATGAAACAAAACGGAGTCTTCATTCTCAAGTCGCATCAACTGTGTAGTGTCGAAAAGATATGCCGCTATATTTTCCTGACTCTCTCCCCGCATAAGCATACGCGAAACCGCGTTGGACGCTGCGGTAAGGAGAATTTCGGTTTCTTTAAGCCTCGACTTAACGCTTCTTTCAACAGCAAAAAGTACCTCTTTCGCTTCGCTATCAAGATGCTTATGCAAAATATCTGCCATGAAAAAATATACTAACACGTCCATCAAAAAGAGCATGGAAAAAATAAAAATAAAACGAAAGGAGTTATCTTTAACTATTCTTTTTAAGATTAAAAGTCTACCTTTTAACATGATGCTCATTCCGTCTTTATATATATTATCCCACGGGGGGGGGGGTAACCTGTCTTTCATAGGGAAATAAAGAATTACACCGACATTCCGACTGTTCGTCTTCTGATAAAGGAGATTTTAGAATATTCATTACTTTTCCTTACTTTACTTCACTTTTTCTTGAAGCATAAAACAATAATGATTCATACTTTTTAATCGCAACATTTTTATACGAAACGCATCTTGCTATAAGAGTACCATATCAATCAATTTTTGTCAAGGGAAACTTCAAATGTTTTTACGATATAGACGAAATTTTTTGGCCGCGGCGATTCAGACCACGTTTGATCGTCGTCGGCCCGTAGTTTTAGCGTATGATTGCCGCCCATTGGTCCAAGTCAACTTGAGACGGCGGTATTGGAGATAGAGGTTTATCACTCTTCGGATTGACTCTGAAAGAGTCAGGTAGTGGAATATTGATAACCGGATACATCCAGTTTGTTAAAGGGATTAATTCCTGAAATTGTACTGAAAGCATAAAATCCAGAAATTTTTTCGCCGTATCTTTGTTCTTTGCGTTTACTAAGAGTCCGGCCGTTTCGATTTGCAGAGGATGCCCTTCGGGAAAAAGCGTTACCTTGTACCGTTCTGTGCCCTCATATTCCAAATGGTAGCCCGGACTCGTCGTGTAGGACAGCACGAGCGACGCTTCGCCGGCCATAAAAAGTCCATAACCTGTGTCCCACCCTTCCGCAATAGTCAGAATAGAAGGAGAAAGTCTCCGCCAATACGCTTGCCAGTCATCGCCGTAGATAGCCTTCGTCCATGCAAAAAATCCAAGTCCAGGCGAAGAAGTCCGCGGATCCATAAGAATCAGGTCTTTTGCATAAGACGGGGATATTAAATCTTCAAGACTCTTTGGTGGATTAGGGATTTTTTCACTATCGTATACGATAGCAAAGTAGCTATAATCAAAGGGAATAAGACGAAAAGACGGATCTAGCACCAGCTCTGGAAATACTCTTTCCACGCCTATAGGTTTATACGATTCCAACAGCCCAGAATTGACCGCTTTTTCCGCATAGTTTTGGTCAAGTCCCACGATGACATCCGCATTTGCAGACTCACCTTCTAAAAGTAGACGGGAAAGGACGGCACCCGCGTCCCCGTGACTCACCCATCTAATGGTGATACCGGTTTGCTCAAAGAAGCGTTCAGCTGCTACGGGACCCGGACCCCATTCTGAATTGAAAGAGTCGTAGGTCCAGACCACGACCTCGTTTACAGGAACTTTCTCCTTATTTCCAAGTGAAAAAAGGGAAGCTGCGGAAAGTAGAAACACAGCTAGTAAAGGTTTGGAAAGATTGGGGAAAAACATATAACCTCCTTTGCGGGGTGGAGATTGATTTGAACGATTTGAAAGGTCAGTGAATCCATTAATATTAACGGGCAACTTTTCCTACGCCGGCATTATCCGGATCAGGTTCAAGGGTATAATCTCAGGTTGCGTGAATACAACCACCCCGATAAAAAAAATACGGATTTAGTACTAAATCCGTGAAAAGCGGGAAACGGGAGTCGGACCCGCGACATCGACCTTGGCAAGGTCGCGCTCTACCACTGAGCTATTCCCGCAAAAACTACTTTTTATGAGCCGCGCAAGGATCGAACTTGCGACCCGCAGATTAAGAGTCTGCTGCTCTACCAGCTGAGCTAGCGGCCCTCATGATGTCTCTTCTGTATACAAAGCCTAAAACCCGCCGCAAATGAAACATCTTGCGTCCGACAGGACTCGAACCTGCGGCCTACGGATTCGAAGTCCGTCGCTCTAATCCAACTGAGCTACGAACGCTCTTAATCTTGCTTTATACACTACAAACTTTCGGCAATTTTGTCAAGGGGTTTTGTGAACTTTTATATTTTTTTTGGAATTTTGACAAACAATGATTCTTCCCGGAACAGTCTCTAGAACGCATTTTTGAAAAAATACTGAAAAGTGGGCAGATTCATAAGGAACTATAGTCCATAGAATCTCGCTTGACGGACTTTCTTTCCCTCGTCGCTCTACCACTGTAAGGGCGGCGCAGGGACGAGTGGATCCCGGCGAAAGAATATCTTCAGACACTTGCTATCTTGAGGTAAGGTTGGTGGTGATAGAAGCTGATAGTCATATTTGACGGTGGGTATCCGTCTAGAGATTTCATAACATATTTGCAGGAGAAGAGAATAAAGTACGCCATGCGGGTATAGAGGGAAAATATGGTTATGACGCTGTCAGAAGACATAAACTCAGCAGGAATGTATTGTCCACTCTTTTAGTAACCAATCTTGTTGCGATTCGTCGCTGGTCGCGAGAACCGATATTGCGAACCGCGGTGAGAGGTTCTACCATCCGCTATTAACATTGCCTGCAGATACATCGCGATCGACTCCCGCCAGCTCGATATTCGGGTCCGGGTTTGACCTCGAATAGGCACGACTGTTCGGAACGACGTAGTATCTTTCCTACGAAAGCGCGGGAAGTTTTCGGAATCAACTTCAAGAATAGACTTTTTATGTAAAGACGCGCACTCGTTTGATTAAGTTGATGAAAATACAGAATAATTAAGAGTTTTTACTCGGCTCATCGAGCATTTTTAGAAAATCAGGAGTTTTTCAGAAAACGCCGTGATATCTCGTAACTGTGACTTGCGCAGGCGCCGCCTGTTCTATGACTTCATAATGGACATGGTTAAGGGATACCGCTGTCCCTGTCAGGCTTCGTCTAAATGATGCCTTGCGCACCTCTCGGCTGTGACTTGGGCATTCTTCACCATCCCGTCCATTATCGCATCGAAGCGCTTAAGCATTTCTCTTTGTTCGCTCTCTCCCGCGTGTATGAACGCTCTCGCCGCCATGAGCGCCTCTTTCTCCCGTTCCCGCTGTTTCACTATCAGGGCGCACTTTAAGTCCAGAGCCTTTTTTCGTCTTGCCGTTCACCCGCGCCCGCTCAATCTCCTACTGCGCCAAAGCGTCTTCTATCTCGTCAGCAACTTCAGCTTATCTTGCTCCGCTTGTTTTAGCAGCGCCGCGGTGTCCGCTCTATCCGTGGCTTCGCGCTTCTCCCGCTCCAGCACCACCACTTCCTCCTTCCTTGGATTTCAGTGTCTCCACGGTCTCGTTGCGCAGGTCTATCGTCGCGCCTGAAATGAGCCTGTATTCCGTAACGATTGCTTCCATGTCCACGTACTGCGTCTCAAGCGCCGTGTTGACTTGTTTAATCCGCTCCTCCTTGTCAATAAGCCCCGCATTCTTCGCGTCCTGTGCGATCTGTTCCGCCCACCGATACCGCTCCACCGCTATCTTCTCTTCCCGTATCTCTACCGTCTCTACGGCAGAATTAGCCTCTGCAAACGCATCCACCGTGTTTTTTACCTGATCGACGTGTCTGCGCTGCTACTCTACCGTATTCGCAGCGG
>JAIRSU010000080.1 GCA_031255285.1 Treponema sp.
CACGCGGACTAATTTTGAGAACTCACCAATCTTAAACATAATGCCTCCATTTTTGTTACTTTTTTAACGAAACTGAAACAATCTGTAATTCGTCTCCTGCTATACCCAAGTCATAGTATACCCTCCATAATTCCTAAAGATAAGCCTTGACACTGTGTTAAAGTCGAGCATTTTTTTTGGTTTTTCATGAAAAAAATCATTCGCTGTTACGTTATGCCAAAGATAAGCCTTGACATTATGTCAAAGTCAAAGGTTTTCATATATCTAGAAATTATTTTGGGGGAATTTCCATGAGAAAATATTAAAACATACTATATTTCAAAATTTCAGGAGCCATGGAGGGCGCATACGATGGCAAATTTAGGGGGGGTTGGTGTCAGACATCCGCGGAACACAGGATGGATGAGAATAATGTTGACATTATTGGCTATATCTCTTACTATAGGGGCGTTGTGGAAATTTTTATACGGGATGTATAAAGACCGCAAAATTGTTCTTGAGAGGATTTCATGAAACGAAAGATTCTATATCTGTTTATAGCCGCTCTGTTTCTTTCTTGCAAGACGTCGCCTGCCGCGAAAATCGGAGAAGACGCTTTGCGGAAATTGACGGAAGTCGGCGAATTCGAGGCGTTTGCGGGCGGCGGACTCTTGTACCTGTCTATTGATGCAGTAAATTCACGTCCTATCCTAGACTTGCTCACGGTTCGCGGAACGTCTGGGAAGGAAGCCGCCCAAATACTGGATAGAACGTCTACAGTAACTGCTGCGCTTTACCCCGCGGAAGCATCTCAACGCATCTTTGCGGTCTTTCAAGGAAATTATCCAAAAACAATTGCTGATTTGTCACTGAAAGCGTCTGCTTCTTGGGAGAGGCGGCGTTCTGAAACAGGCGCGGATTTCTGGCGTATGGAAGATAGCGGGCTGTCCATCGCTTTTAACGATAAAATAATAGCGGCCTCGGATGCAGACCCGTTCCTTTTCGCCACGGACGATGCGGCTTCCGCCCTCGTCTCCACGCCCAAAGGGTTTGACGAGTTCCGTCAAGGCGCGATCATAGCGGGCTGGTTCGGAAACAACATGGCCGCTGTCAACGCTCTCTTAACTGCGCTGGAAACGCCGTTTGAGATTCAGGCGGACGGACTGTTTTTCAGCGTAACATTGAAAAATAGCGTTTATTATACGACCTTGCGAATAGAGGCGCCCTCCGAGAATGCGGCGAGAAGTTTGTACCAGCTCTTCAGTGTAGCACGGCTGTTCGGCGCGGCGGCGGTAGGGGAGGGGGACTTTGGTTTCCTTATGAGTGCGCTCTTCTCTAACCCGCCTGAACGAAACGGGGCGTCTCTAGACCTGCGGCTCGCTCCAATGGACGCGGCTCAAACTGTCCTGCTTTTTAACGCCTTTTCAGCGTACTCTCATTGAAATAGTTCTATGCAATAAAACGCCGAGACGGTTCTCCATGATGAAAAATCTCTAACAAGGGCGGCGCGGAGTTTCGGACTTCATTTTACGGCGTTCTTGACAGTCTGCGGTTCATGGTATATACTGACACACCGAAGGAGGAATACGTGCTTATCACAATAGTAAGCCCACGTTTCGGCGATGTTGACGGACTTGGACATATCAATAATACCGTTTTAGCCGCTTGGTTCGAATTGGGGCGTAATCCGCTGTTCAGAATCTTCGAGCCAAATCTTAATTTATCGTACGATACATGGTCTCTCATCATGGCGCATACCGAGTACGACTTCTTGGACCAACTGTTTTTTCAGTTCGACGTGGAAATCAGAACGGTGGTCAGCCGCATCGGAACAAAATCCTTCACCGTCTCCCACGAAGCATGGCAGGAAGGCAGGCTTTGTGTGAAAGGAAGCGCGGTCGTTGTGCACTACGATTTCAACACAAAACAAACAACTCCCATCCCTGAAGACAAAAAGCGGCTCTTGGAACAATATCTAATAAGAGAAACCAAAACGATTTATTCAACGGATAATTAAATGATGAAGATCTTAATGCTGTGAATGTATCAATTGCACCCTCTTGAAATGAATTTTCTTTTATTATACTATTAATAATATTATGTCAAATGAGAAGCTATTAACAGATTTAGACGATAAGCTTGCCAATATGATACTTTCGGCGTCCGGATGGAGGATGGTTTTTGCGAAAAGCGGCGAAGACGAAGATGAAAAGCCGGAAATTTCCGAATCCCACAAAGTCATTACAGCCGCAGCCGCGAAAATATTTGCCGACTATGTAAAAAGTAAGCAAAAAGCGTCTACGTGCAGCACGGTTCCGGTCATATTGATTGGGATGGACGCCCGTCCTACCGGACGGATAATAGCCGAGACGATGATTAGAGTCTTTCTTCGCGAAGACTGCCGTGTTCTCTTCGCTTCCATCGTCGCAGCGCCGGAAATAATGGCATTCTCGCGTATTGGGAAAATAGACGGATTTGTCTATATCTCCGCAAGTCATAATCCCATAGGCCATAATGGTCTCAAATTCGGTTTAACAGACGGCGGTGTCCTGTCTGGAACAGAGGCGAAAGTACTTATAAACGAATTCCATTCTTTCTTTTCTGCAATGAATCGTAAAGAAAATGTTGAAGCGGCGAAGACATTGTTTGAAACAGCGTCTCCCGAAATCCTCACCGCCGAAGAAGAAACCCTCCGAAACGCCGAGAAGGTTAAGCAAGAGATTAGCTTGGCTTATCTGAAATTTACCAAAGAGGTAATAACGGACAGTGCGGATTCAGAATGTCAGACGCTGTTTTTCAGGGAAATGTCTGAAAATATAAAGGAGTCTCCCATAGGCGTCGTAGCGGACTTCAATGGTTCGGCGCGAGCCGCTTCCATTGACAAGGAGTTTTTGCTGTCGATAGGGGTAAAGTTTCGTTTTATAAACGGAGAGCCCGGGCGGATAGCACACCGTATCGTACCTGAAGGCGAGTCTCTCATCCCCTGTGCCGCATTCTTAGAAGAGGCTCATAACCAAGATCCTTGTTTTATCATGGGCTATGTTCCGGATTGCGACGGGGATCGGGGTAATCTTGTCGTTTGGGACGACATTCAAGGTAAGGTTCGTCCATTGGAAGCACAGGAAGTATTCGCTTTGGCGTGTGTGGCAGAACTATCCCATCTGGCGCATGAGGGTAAAATCGGTGCTGGGAAAAAGACCGCAGTTGCGGTTAATGATCCCACGTCTCTACGCATTGATCAAATCGCCAAGGACTTTGGAGCTAAAGTGTTCCGCGCCGAAGTGGGTGAAGCCAACGTTGTGGGGCTTGCACGAAACCTGCGGGAACAGGGCTGGACCGTACGTGTGTTGGGAGAGGGTCCGGCAGGCGGCAATATAACTCATCCTTCCAGCGTCCGCGATCCCCTAGACACGGTTTTCGCTTTGCTCAAACTGCTTGTCATGCGGCGGCGGCGCGAAAAAGAAGGCTTCTTCGAGATATGGTGCAGACTTTCGGGAGCCGTTTACCGAGCGGATTTCACCATTGCAGATGTCGTTAAAACTCTTCCCGCATGGGTAAGTACAAGTTCTTATTCAGAAGACGCTCTTTTGCGGGTAAAAACTGTAGACCACACCCTGCTCAAGGATAGGTATCAGACCATTTTTCTCCGTGAATGGGAGACAAAAAGGACTTATTTGGCGAGATTCGGTATTGCGAAATGGAATGTGAAAGGGTATATTGGAACAGAGGAGATAAGTGTGGAGTGTTTCGGACAAGCGAGACGTGGAGGCCTTAAGATTTGTTTTCTCGACCAAACGGATTCTGTTGTGGCTTCGATTTGGATGCGTGGTTCCGGCACAGAGCCAGTCTTTCGTGTCATGGCGGATGCTCAAACAGAGGCTCTGGAACGCAAACTTATCGCATGGCAGCGGAGGATGGTGAAAGAAGCTGACAGAGAATAGAGAGAATAATACGAAATACTTTGAAAAGTATAATATTCGCTGTCTACTAAATATAAGGAGGAATTATTATGGGTATACGCGGAGAAATTTACTCAACGAAGGTGCAATTACCAAACAGAACTTATTTCTTTAATGTAAAAGAAAACAGGCTGGGTGATCTTTATCTCAACGTCGTTGAAAGCAAGAACAGGGATGAGGGCGGTTTCGAACGTCAGTCAGTGGTAGTTTTTGCCGAGGATTTGACCCAGTTTTTGGGCGGTTTTGAGGAAGCTCTCCGCGTCATGGATAAGGCGGGACGTGAGAAGAGACATTCGGAACGAGACGAGCAAAGATCATCCAGACGCCAACACTCTACTGGGAGAGAATCTTCTGAGTATCCCAAGAAAAGTATTATTGTCCGCAGGAAGTCGGATAATGACGAATCGGACGCCTATTAATATTTGTTTCTTGGGATATTGCTCTTTCACTTAGTATTGGCATTATTTATTTCTCACAAAGACGTAAAAATTATGACTTTATCGGTTTCATAGATTTGATTGAAAGTTACAGAGCTTTGGTTTTCTGCTGAAGGTATTCGATAACAATGTCTGCTAGTTGGTTTTCATTAACCCGGACAATGCCTGATTCGCGGTCAAAACTTTCGCCAGAATCCGAGGCGTGAGCTGTGTTGACCATGACGTTTGAACCAAACTCACGACGTACGGTACCGCCTGGAGCCTTGAGCGGGTCGGTCGGACCGAGCACGTCTCGGATTTTTCTCACTGCATCAATGCCTTCATAGATGATAATCATACATTTCACAGGATGCGACTGTTTGTTGCCCCCTGGTTTCACACCTGACATGAATCCCACAATTTGAGCGAACTGATCATGGGCGTACTCAACACCGAAACTATCGATCAGCGCCTTTTCTGTTTCCGCACTCAGTGAAAGAGAGAATTCTCTTTCAAGCAATTCTTTGGCATGTTTCCCGAAGATAGGCGCCAGTTTGGTTTTCAGTGCTGTTTCAACAGGTCCATAGAATTTCAAAGCTTGTTCGAGTGTGAAGCGGTGAACCTTGACGCCGATAATTCGCAAGCCGGTTCTGGTGAACATATCAATGATGTTGCCTGGACGGGATGATGCATACTGCCAGTTATCGGGCTTGATGATGACAAGCGTCCGCTCGATTCTCGATGTATCAGGATACTGCATACTATTGATAATATTTTCTTTACCCTTAAGAAATGCGGAGAACAAAACCAAGTCTTCATCGGCTTCTCGTTGGGTTCTCGGCGTGATTACTGCAGGTTCAAAGTAGTCAATCTTGTTGGGATCGTTATGCGCGATGATAAGATCTGAATAAGTATCCCGAATAGTTTCCCTGTCAAGGGACTCCTCGCCTATGTGGTCAGGATAGATATGACCACAGATAGCAGCAAGTTTTTCGCAAGGGCTCTCTCCTTTGAACAACAGCAGAAGAGTAGGATGAACTCTTCTTTCCAAAGGCGCGAACCGCCGTTCTACATAATCAGCCAAAAGAGTAACAGCTCCAGCCGCGGTATTCTGTTTACGTAACATATCCGCGTATTTTCGTGCCAGATCGGCATCAGGAGCAAATATTTGAGCACCCACCAGTTCAAGGTCCACTTGCGACAATAACCGTGCAAGTACTCCGCCTGTTCTGCTTTTCGCTACCGTATACGGTGTAACCAGTACATAAGAAAATGTTTCCATAATATCCTCCTAAAAATTTTATCGGGAAAAGCAATTTAAGAATTTATTCTTTCCGCTTCCTTAAACTCGCAATTCATGTCATGTAACAAGCATCTTTTTTTTATACGCAGACGCCGAAAGAGATTCGGGTTAAGTATATGGTCTGGAATATTAAGCTTCTCTCCGAAGAAGTACTCTTCGTTTTCATAAAGTTTTTTCATAAAGGCTTCATAAGAGGGACGTTTTTCCCCGAACCAGCCTATTTCGGCTAAAGCGACGAGGCGGTAATATGTGTTGAACGCTAGTTTTGGATGCCCTTCGACGGATTCTGTCCACAGTGGGGCTTCCACGCCGATGATATTTTCAGATTTAACGACGCCCTTCAAGACAGGGTTAAAGCCGTACGTTTTTCTGAGCGGAGTCCACACATAGGGGTAATCCATGTAGAGGTACTCGCAATTGGCTATGATGGTTTGCTGCCCCTCGTTGATCCACTGAACCGTCTTTTCGCCGAGATTATCGCGACTATCCCAGTGGAAACATACGACTGAAGTATCTGCCTCTTCCATGCCATCATTGTAGACAATCACCTTAATATTTCGCCTTTTGAGGCTGTCGCGAAAGAAGTTTTTCGCGTATAACTTTAAATCCTCAATGCGGTCGGCTCCCAGTTCTTTCACTTTCGCCTGACATTTTGGGCAAGTCTTCGGATGCGTAAGCTGAACTTCGTTGAAGTCGATGTGGAAAGTTTTCGTTTCAAACAAATCGACGAGCGTGTGTAGCAATCCATCCATGAAGTGCATGACATCGTCGTTACCCATGCAGAGTACATTTTCCAGGACGCCAAAATCCCCCGGCGTCTCGATTCTTTTCCCGGAGCAAGACAATTCTGGATACGCTGCGATAAGGGCGCTTGAATGTCCAGGCATACCCAGTTCTGGGATGACTTCAATGCCTCGTTCAGCCGCATAAGCAACGATGCTGCGAACTTCTTCTTCTGTATAACAACCCGTATAGGACGTATTATCGCGGAATTTTTTCCGTATAAAGCCGCCATAGGCGGTAAACGAGCGTCTTGAGGCGATTTCCTCAAGCTTGGGGTAATCTTTCAAGGCGATACGGAATCCCTGGTCATCGGCGAAGTGCCAATGAAACTTGTTTAGGCGCAGACGGTACATAACATCTAAAAGACGACGTACTTCATCCGTACCGAAAAAATGCCTCGCCACATCAAGCATCACCCCACGATAACCGTATACAGGCTTCCCTTGAAACAGTTCTTCTTTAAGAGGTAATTCATTAATCATGGAAATAGTATGACACAAATATCAAAGAAAGACAAGCCGTACAAGCTACAAGCAATCGAAGACATCTTCATCACACTTGACAGGAATATAGAAGTATTGGCAGACAGACGAAACCAGAAATACCACGAGTGATGCATCATCTCCGCGATATTTCTGATTTTTAAGAATTATTCTTTGATACCACCCATAGTAACACCAGAGATGATGAATCTGGACATAAACGAGTAGAAAATCAGAATTGGTATGAGGGAGATGGCTATACCCAAGTATATGCTCCCGAATTCGGTACGGTAGATGTCGCCACGGAGAGTCTGTACCAACATTGGGAGTGTGTACTTCTTCATGCTGGAGATAAGCACAAATGGGGTGAAGAAGTTATTCCATGAGCCGACAAAGGTAAATATGGACTGGGCGGCAAGAGCTGGCGAAGTGATAGGCAGGATAATAGTATTGAATATATGGAATTCACCCGCACCGTCAATACGTGCAGCATCGACAAGCTCCAGAGAAAGCACGGAACGCATATACTGGCATATAAATAGTACGGTTCCCGCACCGGCAATGGCGGGTATAATTAACGGAAGGTAGTTGTCAAGTAGCCCGATACGCGCCATGAACTGGTAAAATCCAATGAAGGAAAGTGTGCCGGGGAGCATCATGATGATGAGAATAATCCCCCAAATGAGATTTCTACCCTTAAACTTGTAAGCAAAGAGACCGTAAGCTGTCATCGCCGAGAAGTAGATATTTAATACAGTGGTACATACCGAAATAAAAGCACTGTTGTAAAAGCCCTGCCAAATTTGAAAACCTCTACCCGTCAGGATTTTCCAGTTGTTCATAGTATAATGACTCGGAAGCCAGCCGATTCCCAGATTTATCTGCTCTGTAGAACGAGTAGCGTTGATGAGGAGCATATAGACTGGAATAATAGCCACCAAACCAAGGATAACCATCACTAGGTAAATGAGAATTCTTTCTATTTTTAGCTGGATATAACTTGAATTCAATTTCATTACCGCACTCCTTTCTTTGTCAACTCGCTACGATCTTGCATAAAGAAGAATATGAACAGTGCAAGTATAATCGTGATGATGAACATACCGATAGATATTGCGGCTGCGTAGGCGTAGTTATTTCTCCCTTGAAACGCCTGGTTGTAAAGATAAACAGCTGTAGTTCTAATCTTATAATCAGGCGCACCTCGTCCGTCCGTCAGTAGCAATGGAATATCCAACATCTGCATACCTCCAATCATAGATGTAACCAGTGTGTAGAGCATCATGGGGCGGAGTAAAGGCAGGGTAATGTGCCATGTCGTCTGGCGGCTATTCGCGCCATCCACAAGCGCGGATTCATAGAGGGACGGAGAAATACTTGTGATACCTGCCATCATCAGGATAACGGTCTGACCATACCACATCCACCATTGTATAAACGCCACTATTCCCCGCGAAAACGGTACACTGCGGAAGAAGTTGAACATCTGCACGACATCTTGTCCACTTCGCTGAACAATATCTACCAAACCCATACCGTTCATGTAGAACAATCTGCTTAACGGACCCGCTGGGAACCCAAAAAGGCTACGGAAGAGCAGAGAGACGGAAGCCGTCATAAGGAGGTTCGGCATATAGATGACAGCCCTAAAAAGGGGTTTGCATTTGAGGTTAAGACGGACATCCGAAAGCCATACTGAAAGTATAAGAGCTAGGCCTAACTGTGGAACAAAATTCCAGCCCCATATAATAAAGGTATTACCTATCGCATTCCAAAAATAATGGTCTTTTATCAGGGTAGTGAATTGCTTGAAGCCGACAAACTTAAAATCGCTTCGTAGTCCTTGGAGGTCTGTAAACGCTAATGTAAAAGTGTAAAGGGTGGGATAAAGGGTGAATATCAGAAATATAATAACAAACGGAGCCACAAAAAAATAGCCCCAATACTGGGTGCGCTTTTCATTCCCAATCTGTCGCATGGAATCTCCTTAAATTGGGGAGTGGACCACAAGTTCTCACTCCCCAATAAAAAGCTATTGGTCTAAACCAAGCTGAGAGGAAACTGCACTTTTCCAATCAGAGAGAGCTTGCTCCTTGGATTTTTCATTGTTGGTGTAAGCGGCAATAGCTTCCATCATTGTACCTTCAATTACCTGGTCCGTGCCTTGAGTAAGGTTACCATTGACGCCTTTAGCCATTTCCGCGAACGCCGCATAGTGATTCTGTCCGCCTAGGAACGGTTCGCTGAAGTTGTCTTTGATTTTATTGACGACGTTAAGATTAGATACAAGGTCGCCGGATTCTCTGGCATAAGCTTCGAGGAAGCTGTCGTCCGTTGTTAGGTAGCGGATGAACTCCTTCGCGGCCGCTGGATTCTTGGTGTCTTTCCAAGCGCCGATCCATGTACCGCCCCATCGATAAGGAATGGGTCCTGGAACCATTCCCCAATCGCCAGACGTATCGGGCGCATTGGTTTTGAGCACATAATGGAGTCCCCATGTGGGTAAGAAGAAAGAGAACACTTCCAATAAGTTACCATTTTCGTCTGTGAGTTCGCCTTTCATGCCTGCGAACCAGCCTTCGCTCCACTGTCCAACTCGTCCTTCGTAGCCTTTTTCATACATTTCTTTCGCTACATCAAAGAATTGTTCAATAGCCGGGTCAATCACGAGTTTGTTGTCCACAACAAAGGGCTGTTTACGTCCACCTTCAAAAGGCCGCTGAAGGTCGCCGAGCGCGGAGATAATGACGCAAGAGTTATTGGAATCCTGCTTGAGTTTTTCCGCTGTGGCGAGGAATGTGGGCAGATCTTTTACGAAAGCCTGCACCTGCTCAGGATCGTCAGTACCGAGATATTTTTTTGCGATGCTCCGTCGATAGAATAGCGCGCCCGGGGTGGCCTGCCAAGACATACCGTAAACTTTACCTTCATAAGAACCGACTTGTGTCGGATACGCCAACAGTTTGTCTTTTGCCTCATTATAGACATCGCTGATATCAAGCAAAAGCCCGGATTCTACGTATTTGCGGACAAAACTATCTTCGAGGGCGAATACGTCCGGGGTTCCCTGTCCCGAAGCCAGAACCGGGTCGAGTTTGCTAGGAAACTGTTCCGTAGGCGTCATGGAATATTCCACCGAGACGTCTGGGTGCGTTGCCTTGAATCCATAACCCGCCTTTTCAATCATTCCACCTAATTCGTCGGTGAACGACCACACAACCAATTTGTTTTCGGCGGCGCGGGGGGGGGGGGACCCTGCCGCTTGTTTTTTCTGACAGCCGGCAAGGGCTATCGTCGCAATAGTAAGAACTACAAGTAGTTTCTTCATGTTTTCTCTCCTTGAATATTTAAGAAAATTTATCAACATTCGTTGAATTTTATCTCAAGTTTAAACAATAAGACCACAATCTATATATAGGGAATTTTTTGTATATAAAAAGGGGAGGGGAGGGACAGTTTTTGATTTGAATCAAAGGTATAAAAGGGGCGGTCTGATTCTATTCTATAGAATCAGACCGCCCCTTTTCAAGGATAGGGGACGTTCAACTTTTAGAGCGATTCAAGGTAACTCGTCAACTTTTTTGCAAAACCGTCAGCTGCTCTCGCATCTCCGATTTTCTTTTCCGCGGCAGCGACTGCTTTGTTCCTAGCTTCCTCAATAGTTGTATGCCCTTCTCTTCCGTCTAATTTATAGGGAAGAAGTTCGTTTCCGCTTGTTGTATCTATGAGGCTTCCTTCTACGAGATATCGCGCGAATTTATTGGGATTATTGGGGAAATTCGCATCTGAAAGCGAGAAATTGCAGTTCAGCACATAACGGGACGATAGAGTACCACCTTGCAAGCCCTGACTCGTGATAACTTTCGTCAAGGCGCTTTTAATACGATTTGACACATCGCCGGAAACATTGACAAAAATGGGAATCTCTGCGGCGATGTTCTTTATTTCCGAGAGGAAATCCGCGCTTCTTTTCACATTCGGAGGGGTAGCGCCGAGGTAGACAAGCGCCCGTACATACTCCTGATTGCCGTCCGCTATGATACTTGCAAGTTTGTAACGCGCATAACCATCAAAGGAATACTTCTCCGCAGTAGGTATGTTCGTTAATACATCTATGGTTTCGTTATAACCATTGATGATTGACGTATATACTTGGATGGCTTTCGCGTTATCCATAACCGCGATGGAATAATAGGTTGATTTCCCATCGTACCATCTGTCCGCTATAGAAACACCGACAAGGGAACTCAACTGGGCTGAAGTCTTTATGGACTCCTGCATGGATACGCTCTCGGAAGTTGTTACTTTTCCCGCCTTAACTGCTTCGTTATAGGCGCTTGAGAGTTTCTGCTGGGCTTCCACCGACTGCCCAAAGACCGCTGTAAGCGCGGCTAAAGCTTTTTGGTCCGCGCCATCCTGTCGGGTGTCTATGCCTATTTCCGAAAGGTGCTCGCTCTTATTGTAGACCGAGGCTTTCGCGTCTATCCAAACCGGCTTTGCACCGGTTCTGGCAGGCGCGGAGGATGAGACGACCGTAGGCTGTACCGTCTGTTGTTGTGTGGACGCCGCCGTCTTGCCCCCGCCGCCGGACGCACGCCCCTCGTTGTTCATGGCTGCAAGCGCGGCCTGCGCCGCAGATTCCGCTTCAGCCGCGGAATTGTTGGTTTTAGACGAAGCGTCCGTATTACTTACCAGCGTACTAGCGCACGAAACCGTTATTAATACGACAGTTAGAATACATAATATTTTAGACATAACATCTCCTTATTTTTTCGAGGGCGGCGATGCGGAAACGCACAATGCTTTTATTTTGAAGTCTCTTGGGCGACTGCGAGTGTGTACACGCCGTCAGTCTTGGGATCAACCCAGATTTGCAATATATAAAAACCTTTTATCTGCGCCGAAGCGGTCATCGTGGACTCGCTTGAATTTGAGTACGCGAACATACCTTCCCCTTGGTAGTTTACCTTTTCCGCTTTGATGTTGCCATCGACACGTATGGCGATAGAATAGACTGCACTCTCATAGGAAGCGACATAAGCACGGTGGTACATGAGAGGCGAAGAATAGCCGACTCCGGTTATCATTCCGCCGATAGTAGGCGGCGGATTATCCGTCCACGACGGACGCCCATGGTTGCTGGGCGCGTACGAGATACTGAAGGGAACCGGCGGCATCCACCGCGTCCTGACAAAAGCCGCATTATTCGTTATGAGAACGTCGGTTTCGGGGTCGTACTTCAGTTCGTCGATATATTTCTGATAATACTCGTCAAATACGATACTTTGTTGATTATCTATAAAATAATCTAAGAAACCATCTCCTATACGCTCTGTGTACGTAACATTGGCTCTTACCTGATTAAAGAGGGAGGCTCTCCGCGCCGCGTCTTCCACCGCTCCCTTTATGGTTTCCACCCTAGAAATCTTGACTCCCCCCACGCCTATGATGATCAGCTCACCGTTTTTGGTTGATGTATTCCAGAAATTTCTATCCGCAAAGAGTGAATCATGGTTGTAAATCGTAGACGCCCGCGCAGATGCATCCTCTTTATTCGCTTGAACTGTTTCCTGCGTTGAAATACAGGAGAAAAGAAATATGATAGGTAAAAGGAAAGCGGAAAGAATAGTAATAACTTTCATTTTTATTCAAAGTTAGGAGATTCCGCATGAGGAATCTCCTGAATGAAGATAAAAGGGAGGTAACCCTTCTCTCCTAACGTCTAGTTGCCGCCTTCGACGCCTGTAGGCTGTAAGTCTTTGGGGTCTGCTTTGTTCAACTGGGCGTTCATCGCCTCGAGGGCGTTAAGCGCTTTGAATTCGGCGTATTGACTGGCTTCGGTTTCGTAAACTTCCTTTACTTTATCGGCGGCCGCTTTTGCAGCATCTGCTTTGCTCATGCGGACGAGCACCCAAAGAACGCCGTCGTCAGTCTGCTCTGTCTTTACGTCTTCTACGCCGGCGAGGGTTGAATTCGTCAACTGTTGGCTGATGCTTTCATAAAAATTGAGGTTTACCGTGTTCTCGTCCGTTCCCGCTGAACGGGTGTAGTCGGTAATCATCGCTTTCACCTGCGCGTTCAATTTGAGGGACAAGTCTGTGCGGGCGTGGGTCTTGGCCATTTCCAGCGCCCTTTGCGGGTTGGAATTATTCGAACTACCTACACCATAGATAGCATCTTCTGTACTAGGCGGGGTAAGCACAAAACTGGGAAGATTGACTTTCCGCGTAGTCGCCGCCGGTCCGGAACCACAGCTAATGAATACCAACGACACGGCAACCACTGCCGTTAAAAGCATATACACGCTTCTTTTCATAATGAAACTCCTATAAGGGGACAAAATTAAGGCTCTTGTACAAGAACCCCATTACTTATAGTATAGCACTATCTCAAAAAATTTCAAGAGGGATTCCTAGAATTTTGAAGAAACTAAAACTTCTGGGCACTATTGAGGGTACGACGACTAGTAGTCTCCATGACTTTGGACCGTCACTCAGAGATAACGATAGGCACGCTGTTTTTCGCCATCTGTTCATCAAAGAATACTATTGCGCGGTTGGGATTGAATTCTGGATATTGTTCAATTTCACTGTCGAGTATCTGAAATACCGTGGACCGAGCGTCCGTTTTCTTATAACCCACGCGGTACCACCACGTCTTGTCCGGCATCTGTTGCCGCATATTGACAATGGATTCTTTGAGGAGCATATTGTCCAGCCTAAACACGGCGTCTTCAATGAGTGCAGCTGTGGCTTTATTCTCCACATTCGCCTGATTATTATACAGGGTGAACACGTCGCCCAAATAGAGCTCTAGCTGCTGAACGATGGCAGCTTTGGCGCGCGTCTCCGCGGTGAGCATCGCGTCATAATCCTTTACTGCAAACGCACTGCCTATTCCCCATAGCTCGTCCTCCGGAGGCGGAAGAGAAATCCAGTCGGGTACATTTTTCACCTCTGTCGCCGGCGGCGGAGGTGGCGCCGACTTACAACCATTCATCGCAAGCAATGAAATCAATAAAATTAAGCTTATTCGCATAGTATTATAATACCACATTCTTGAGAAGAAATCCACCATCTGTATTCTATTACCTCATCAAATGGAATATCCTGCGGCAGGTCCGCCATATGCGTCCTAAGTGCCGTTGCTCCGTCACTCGCGGACACGGCTCGACAAAACACCCTGTGTTGTGGTAAACAATAGTATTAATGAATGCGATAGTATTTTTATGGGAGGTCTTATGAGAAAGACAAAGATTTTATGGCGGGCGGCTGTTGGTATGGCCGCCGCATTTTTGGTATCGTTGACGACAGGCTGCGATCATGGCGTGAACGAAGCAGAGCCGTGGCTGGAAAAATGGACCGGGACATGGAACAGCCTTTCCAGCTATCTGGACGAGTCGTCAATGGGTAGCGTGTACAAGACATTCGCGCAAACAATTTCCGCTGAAACGCAGAGAACGATCGGCGCGTCTGATGTAGAAGCCTTTGTAAAGAAGGTGTTTTCTACACCGTTTGCTTCCTTCAAAATTGCGGGTAATACGATTACTTTTTATCCGGATCAGGACGCAGGAGGTGAGCCAATAGCCGCAGGCACCTATACCTTTAGGCAGAAAACCTGTGACCAGTACTATTTTGAAGACAGTCAAGCCAATGATTACCGATACTGGATAGCCAATCCTCCAGGACAGGGCGAGCCTCGTTTCTTTTTTGCATACGACTCAGCGGGTTTTGACGCAGCCGTCGGGAAAACAGGCAGGGCGCGGCCGACCGCGGTTCCGGCGGGAACTCCCGCTACTCAAGCCGCCGTTCATCTTACGGCGCTAATGAGTCAGATACCCGTCTTCTCGACATGGGGGCGGGGGGAGAAGCTGGTTTGCCTGGGAGACAGCCTTACAGCGGGCTATGGTGCCGTTGAACAAGGAAAGGAGGATAAGTCAAAATCGTATCCGGTCTATCTACAGGAAAAAGTGAATATACCCGTCGTTAATAAGGGAGTCAGCGGAGTATCCAGCGATTACGGGCTATTGCAAATAGACTCTATACTTGAAACCGAGAATCCTCGCATCCTGATAATTGAGTTGGGCGCAAATGATTATCTTTTATGGGGTGTGCCTGTCAATAAAACCCATGAAAACCTTCAAGCTGTCATAGACAGGGCAAACGACGGGCAGCGCGAGATATACCTGGCGAAATTCTATACGGAACAAATGGCGGAAGATATAGAAGCGGATGCCGAAACGATTGAACAGTACGACGATATGTTCAACGCACTATCTTCAAATGACAATGTGGAGTTGATCAGTGATATTTGGGACGGTGTATGGGGAAATCCCGCGCTTATGTCCGACACCCATCACCCAAACGCCGAGGGCTACGCGATCATGGCGGACAATTATTTCAATGCACTGAAGCCCTATTTAACGGCGAATAATTTAACGAAGTAGAAAACCCGCCCCGTGCGAAGTTATAGACAGACGAAAGTGTCTGGCACCGAAGCAATTCCCGTGACAACTCCGTATTACAGGTATGAGAAAGCGCCGAGTACTCCTCGAGGGAGCTATGTGCCTTCTTGAATCACAATTCAAGATGTTATTCCTTTCTTTCGTTAAGAGAGCGAAGCGGAAGTTCCATTTCCACTGGACGAGCCGTTTAACAGTGGCTACCAACTTTTCTTTTCCTGTCGCGCAGGCGACGTTAAACACCGGGACTACCGGCGGGGTTCCCAGTCCCAGCACGTTGGTCAGCGTAAATACGATGCCGAAGTATACAACATCAATGTTTGCGGCCCTGAGCAGGGGTAGCATGATCGGCGTCATAATCAGAATAGTCGGCACAACGTCAAGCGCGGTGCCCAGCAAAAGGATGATGATCTGCAATACAACGTTGAGCAGCAGCGAATTGGCAACTAAGGGCGCAAGCGATTCGGTTATGACCTGTGGGACGCGGGAAAGGCAAAAATAGTCGCCCTTGCGGACAAGTGGGCTACATGGATTGTCATTATCGCCCTTTCCGCCGCCGCCGTTACATGGCTGGCGACCGGAGAAATTATCCGTTCCGTTACGATACTGGTTGTGTTTTGTCCACCCTTGCCTTGGTCTTGCCTTCGTCCTTTGCCTTGAGCCTGTTCCCTCACTGGCTGTCCCGGCTGGGACAGCATTT
>JAIRSU010000007.1 GCA_031255285.1 Treponema sp.
GACAACGAACTCACCGAGAAACAGGGCGACCTCCGCGCCCAGGTCATCAATGTTGTCTCTCACACCCAGAACGACGTCATAGACCGCATCATGGACATGGGCGCAGGTCTCACCCGCTCGGACGTGGTCTCGGTCTTCGAGGCGGAGAAAAAGGTTGTCGCCAGGATTATCGTGGAAGGCGGCGCGGTCAACACGGAGCTGTTCAACGCCTTCCCCAGCATAAGCGGGGTCTTTGAGGGACCTGACGCGCCCTTTGACCATAACAAGCACAAGGTCAAGGTAAACCTGCATCCTGGAGTGGTACTGCGCGCGGCCGTGCAGGGGGTGAAGCCTAAGCGCATAGCCGCGGTTCTCACTGGCGCCGTGATTACCTCGGTAACAGACCTCAAGACCGGCTCGGTCAACGACCAGTTGACTTCTGGACGGGACGTGAAGCTCTCTGGCGTGAAGCTGAAGATAGCTGGAGACAAGGCGGACGTGGGCTTGTACTTCATAGCCTTGGACGGCGGCGATGAGGTCAAAGTAGACATGTCGGACATCGTGATAAACAACCCTCCAGAAATCATCGCTGTCATCCCCTTCTTGTGGCTGGCGCATATCAAGTGTGGATCATCACGCAGTATACCTCCAGCAAAAATCTTAAAACCCCTCGCGCCTTCACCTTTGACAAGCCATTGATCATTGCCTGACCGCGTTAGAGTCATTCTCATAATGAGAACCTCCTCTCGGAACTATGAGGAATTATATTACTTTGTGGAACTCACGATACGCCGTCTGATTGTCTACTGATGGTTTCTAATTGTTTAAGCTGGACGGGACGCACTCTTCGTCTTGCCTGCCAATATATACTAAAAATATTAAAAAGGTACAAGAGAGCTTTGAACAACAATTTTGTATTTACGTTCTTACTTCAGCGGGATATTTAATTGAGCAACGCAAAGAAGGGTCTTGCCCCCTCTTTGCGTATAGCGTTGTCACCAAGTGTCTTCCATATCGTCAGTATCTCTGTTCTCCTGCAAGAACAGGTCTGTAACGGCGCGGAGATCATCAAGGTAGAGGTAATAGGAACCAAAGGTTTCAGATGGGTCGCATACTACTTCAAAACCCACAATCTTGATTCCAACTTCACCGGTAAAGTGATAATCTTGTTGAGGGATACCGCCTACTGCACGGTCGTCGCCTTGTGCGGGAACCGCAACAGTCAGTTGCTTCCATCCCTGGAAATTGAGTGTGCCTAAAGAGAGCTTATGCTGTTTCCCAAAATAATCCTGCACGATGATACTCAAGGTATGGTTAAAGTTACGCCCGACTGCCCAGACCGATATGGTCTTAGTAACGCCTTCTATAGGGATGGGGCGCGCAGCTAAAACCTTGAAACTGGCAGGACCGCGATGGTAGAAATCAACCCGTGTGCCAAGGACGTATTTGTCAGGAGGCGGCGGATCAAGATCTTCTTCCTCCGCGATGGGCTGTTTATCCGCGGGACTCCCTTCAAAAAGGCGGGAAGAAATAATACCTTTGTCAGAAGAAATTACGGAAGACCAGAAACCCTCGTGTTCAAATTTATCAACAGACACTTCTTTAAGAGCCTGCTGAGCAGTATCAGCGCGCGCGCTCGGATCGCTTCCGTTAGGGGTTTGTGCGAACAAAACGCCGCTGATTAGGATATATGCAATACTAATAATATACCGCTTCATTTATTGACCTCCTTCTTCATTCCACAATTCCTGCACAACGGCAGGATCCGCCAAATCGTCTCCATCGTAGATGGATTCGAAGGTATCAGTAAGGATCGCAAGCTGGTCAAAATAGACGTAGAAAGGACTCACCTGCTCACGCGGTTTAGTCCAAAGGCGGAACTTCACGATCTTGAGAGACTCCAAACGTGGATAGGTCTTCTTTGTCTGGGGGATAGTAGACGGTACTTTAGCCGTCAATTTCTTCCAGCCGTTGTACCTCAAATCACCCAATTTAATAACGTGGACTATCCCTAAATAATCTCTCGCGTAGACCTCTAGGTAATAGTCAAGATTCATGCTCCACACCCACATGGAAATCTCGTCTGTCCTGCCCGTCGCCGTGATTTCAGCAGGAGCTCCTGCTTCCGCGCCGGTATCCGCATTGTCTTCCTTGTACGTAGGATAGATATCTATCCAGTTATCACCGCGTCGGTCAAATGCGCCTTGAATACCCAAGGCATTGAGGGTGTTGCCATCCGCGTCTTCTCCGTCCTTGGACCTGAAAAGCTGTGACGGCCATGCCGCAACAAATGCTGACTTGGGATACGTTACCGCATCGGTTTTAGTTGTGAATTTACTCCCCTGGACATTCCAGTCGTACTGAGCCGCGCTTCCATTATCAAACGTCTCAAGTACAATGGTCTCAAGAGAAATAGTAAACTCATCGCCGAAACCTGATGCTGCCGTTATACATGCCATAAGGATAAGGCAAAAAACCCTTAAACTACCATGTTTCATCCGATACTCCTTTTCTTATCATTAGTTGATTGCCGAAAACAAATCAACTACTGATTATAAATATTTATTCGATTATTGTCAAACCCTTTTAATCGTTTTTTATTAACTTTTATAATTTTTTTTGTAAACTACTCCTCACAGCTTCCTTCAACTCGCGCTCCGTTTCCTTCCCCATGCCGGATTGAGCGGAGACTATGACTTTTGATGAAATCAGCCCGCCTTGTCTTGTCTTCGCCATCTTAACAGCGTCCGCTGCCTGCGCCCAGAGCGAATCGTCAAAAATCACCTTGACGCTTGATGCGGTAAACGCCGGGTCAATCCAAGAAAAAAGCACGACAGGCATCTTGAGATGCTGGTCAAGCAGACTGTTGGAAGAGCCAAGCATGATAATAACAGCGAATTCCGTATCATAGAGATTCGAATTCGCCATTATATACTGCACGTTTGCAAAGCCGCCTTCTTTGAGCCCGGCGGACAACGAAGCTCTTTCCGCTTGAGAGAGCGGAGTCTTCTGCAATACCGCCACTCGGTCCTGTCCGCCATTCGATGCTTTACCAAGAATAGCGGCGCAAAGGCCTGCACGGAACAGGTCGGTTTCCGTGTCGGTCAGAATGGAAACTATGCCCGCCTCCGCTGCGGCGCCGCTTTTCTCAGCCGCAACGGTCCCGCCCACAACTACAACCACGGTCTGCGGATTTTGCGCGGAAAAGAGCTCTGCGCCTTCAGCATAACGGGATGGGAATAGTACGCAGAACGGCGGCTTCCCCTGAGACGCGGATGATACGGCGATACTCACCAAGTCCGAGCTCGCCTCGTCGCCGATAATCACCTGTTTGACGCGGCGGAACAGCCGCGCTTGAATCTCAATGCTTCTTATGAGGATGCGCCGCCCGCCGTATAACTCATTGAACGCCGCATCTGTAACAAGGAGAACGGGCGCGCGCGAGAAGAATATAAGCACGGGTACACTCACCAAAACGAGAATCGCTAAAGGTTTGAGAAGGAGAGAAACGTACCTGGTAAAACGGAGAAACCATTCGCCTTTGGGTATGTTCATAAATCTCAGCATAGCATAAAGAGACGCGCGGTTCAAGGCGGCGGACGGCCCGCGTACAAGCCGCAGACCTTCTCTTCAAATCAAAGCGCCTCCAAAGGGTCGATGCGCTAGGACGGTGGGCGCAAAAATGCGTGAAATTTGTTAATATGGGCTTTTATCATACGGCAATTTGGTGTATCATAGATAAGGCGGCCACCATAATGAATACATTTTCACCATATAGGCTAAAGAAAGCCCGTTCTTTGTTTAATGTGTTTAACGTTTTTAATGCTTTCTCTTACACCATCCTTGCCGGTAGTCTCATTACTATATTCGCATTGAGACTGAATGCTTCCTCAACCGTCGTAGGCGTCTTGAGTTCCTTTGTCTATGTGGCGTATTTCTTCCTGCCTATAGGCAAAATGCTGACGAAGAGGTTTTCCATAATGAGAGTGTATGCCCTTGCATGGGTATTGCGTTCTCTCTTCATGGCACCGCTTCTCGTCGCGCCATTTGCCTTTACCGCAGGACGCAGAGACACAGCGCTGTGGCTCACCGTCATAGGTTCGTTCTGCTTCCACATGAGCCGCGGAATAGGCATGATAGGTAATAACCCAGTGCTTGACAAACTCGCTGTCGGCGCGGACAGGGGCGGCTATATGACCCTGATACAGATAATCAACGCTGGTCTCGGCATGACTACAAACTTCGCAATCGCCATGCTCTTGAGCCTGTGGGACGATCCGCCCTTGTTCCTCTACGCGGTACTCATCGCATTCGGCATAGCAAGCGGCGTCATAAGCAGCTTCATGCTCAAACGCCTCCCGGAACCAGAAGTCAACAAGAACGCGGAAAAAACCAACTTCACAAAGGTGTTGAAGGAGTCTTTCGCAGATAAGGCTTTCAAGAAATTTCTCATCATCTTGTTTATGGTAACCTTCACATCAGGCATCGCGCGGGCGTTTTCCATCGTCTATAGCAGAGAGGTTTTTAACCAGAGCGACGGTCTCCTGATGCTTTACTCGGTCTTCGGCGGGTTTGGACAGCTTTGTATAGGATTTCTGACGAAATTCCTCATAGACCGCATCGGCGTGAAACCACTGTTTATCTCCTGTACCGCCTTGAGCCTTATGAGCATGATTCCTATCATGATCTTCCCGCAGAGCGCAGTCGGAACCATAAGTATTGCCATCGTGTTTCTGATATCCTTGTTCTTCTTGCTAAATTTCAGTTTCATGGGCGCGGAGGGCGTGGCTCAAACCTATTTCATGGGACTCATCCCGGCGAAGTATATGCTCGACATGGGCGTCGTCTACTTCATCTGTTCCGGCATGGCGGGTGCAAGCGGTTCTTTCTTCGCAGGGGTCTTTCTGGACTCTTTCACACACGCAGGGTTCTCGCGGTTTATATCTTTCAAATTGCTTTATATCCTGCTGTTCGCCATAGCTGCCGCGATTCTTTTCTTACAGAGAAGGTTAGTACGGCTAGGCTCTTTGTCTTTTAAAGACGCAATAGGGGTTATCTTTTCCTTCCGCGACCTACGCGCCATCGTCTTGCTCGATAAGCTCGGTAAAACTAACGATTCGGCGCAGGAAGAGGCGATTCTGGACGCGCTCCATGATACGCCGTCGGTCCTATCAATCAAAGGGCTACTTGAGCGGGCGAAATCCCCGCTGCTTGTCACGCGAATTGAGGCGCTCCGCGCCATGGAAAACCTCTCCGCTTTGAACGACGAAGCGGAAAAAGCCTTGATGAACGACTTGGTAAACAACCATTATACAACGGCTTATATTTCGGCGCGCATACTGGGCAAACAACGAGTCTCCGGCGCTATTCTTGTACTGCGGGAGTTGTCGGAGTCTGACGATTATATGCTTGCAGGCGAGTCTATCATCGCGCTCGCCCGCCTGAACGACGAGGCCTTCCGTCCTCATATAGAGAATATGGTGTTAAACACTAAGAATCCGCGTCTCAAAATAATGGGCGTAGAGGCTTTCGGCGTCTATAAGTCGACTGAGTCTCTGCCGGCCTTGCTCTCTATCCTGCGTTCTGAAAATCCGCCGCCCTATCTCAGAGACGAAATAGTTTTGGCGATGGCGAATATCCTCAACCTTCCTTCTTTCTATTCGCTTCTCATACGGTTCTTGGAAGATGAAAGCCTTAGCGCGGTACTTGCCGTTGACGAGGCGGAAGCTGCGGTCGAGCGTTGTAAGAACACCGTGGGATTATTCAAGAAAAAGCCTTCCATGCGCCGTGCAGAGAATTTCCTCGCCGCGGTCCGCGCCTATATATTCGACGGCAAACCGTCTCTGTTCTCGCAATGGATTAGTGATACGCCTAACCCAACCACGACTCACGCCATTTTTAGTAAAGCCGTGTTCGACGCTGATTTGAACCAGTTCGACTGTCTAAAACTCCTCATCATCCACTGGTGCGCACAGAACCTGGGCTGATGAACAACACCGATTTTCTCTACAGCGTCTGGACAATTTCACAGACGAGCCTAGACCGTTAGAAGCGTCATAATAAAGCCGAGAACTGTTGAAGGAATCAACCCCTCAGAAATTCGGATGTTCTTAAAGAACCGCGGATAGCACTCCTCTGGTATACATAGCGTCCAGAGGAACGCAATCCGCGTAATAACGATTTTTACCTTCACTTTTTTAATTCCAGTTATTCGAGGCGCGACAGAACTTTCGGCGATACTCTTGGCTTTGTCTCTGCCTCTCCCGCGGTACGGCAGGCAGAAAGCCGTAGAATGTAGACATACTCGCCAAGTAAACCCTCTCAACTGTAAACAGGCGTGATTGCTAAACGTCTGTCTACATCGCAAAGTCAAGACTTATCAGGTCCTCCGCCTTCGCAGGCGCCGGTATCGTAAGCAAGAATCTGCATTTCATCGCGGTCATTGTCGCTCACAAAAGGGCTGTGTAATAGAAATGCCTTGATGAAACTATAGAGCGCCTTTTCAAACGTATCGCGCGCATGGTCCTTGGACGCGGTATCTACCGCATCTCTGTCCGGGGTAAGGGCTTTGGCGTACGCTGTCTCAAACGTGGTTTGTAAATCGAGAAGCGGTTGTATCACCCCCTTATGAATACAAAACACTGCGAGATGAGCCTGTACATAGACAAGCAGGTTTCGTGACCATACTGCGAAAGCAGAATCTTTCTTTGGAATACACATGGATAATACCTCCTGTTATAATAATCCGGCGCTTGCGCCGATAAAAGGGAACGTGGTTAAGTACGGGCGCCTGCTGGGTAGAGGCTGTGGCGTAAGAGCTGATGGCTATAACGCAAGGCTTATTGCTATAGCGCAAGAGTTGCAGGCTATAGTGTACGGGTCGCGGAATATGGCGTGATATATGGAATAGTGTGCACGCCTCAGATGGTTTGTTAGCTTTATTTATACTAGGTACAATGCGGGGGGGGGGGGGCCCGAACAAAAAAGGGGTTTTTTAACCGCCCCGTAAAAACCCATTAGTAATGTTTAGCTGGTTTAAATGCACACCCGAATTTCATTTTTCAGAAA
>JAIRSU010000030.1 GCA_031255285.1 Treponema sp.
CCTGCGCCCATGTCCATGATGCGGTCTATGACGTCGTTCTGGGTGTGAGAGACAACATTGATGACCTGGGCGCGGAGGTCGCCCTGTTTCTCGGTGAGTTCGTTGTCTTCTAGTGTGTACCCTAATGTATGGTCTGTGTTCCTTACTTAAAAAGCATATCCTTCAAACATGAGATGTACATATCCGCCCCCAGAAGTAGTTCAGGCTTACCGATGCCCACAGCTTTCATACCGCCAGCTTTTGCGGCTTGGATGCCCGCAAGGGAATCTTCGAATACTATGCAGGCGAACGGGGATAGAGATAGAGCTGACGCGGCTTTGAGAAAAACCTCCGGGTCAGGCTTTGCCACGGAAACCATATTACCGTCTATAACGACATCAAAGAACCCGCCAATACCAAGTTTCTCTAATATAAACACTGCATTCTTACTCGCAGAACCGAGTGCAATACGGATACCGCTGCCTCTCAAATAATCCAAGTATTCCAACGCACCCGGCAACATATCCGTTTGTTTCAACGTTTCAAGATATCCCATATACCATGTGTTTTTCTTGGCAGCCGCAGACTCTTTCTCTTCATCGCTCATTGTACAGCATCCTACATCCAATAGAATGTCCAGAGAATGCATGCGGCTTACCCCCTTGAGTTTTTCATTATCCGTTCTGGTAAAATCAAAACCCAATTCCGCGGCAAGTTGCTTCCATGCGAGGAAATGGTACTCAGCGGTATCAACAATCACTCCATCTAAATCAAAGATTGCGCCTTGCATATTAAACATACTGTAATCCTTTAGATAATTTCCTCGTTCCACCCATCCCGTGTAACGGTTACTTCATGGAGGCCATCCGGTAATGCGGCGCGAAACGTAATCTTTTCCCAATGGGACGGCAGGCGGGGCGTTACGTGAATCTTGTTGTTCTTGAGGGAGAAACCACAGAAACCATGAACAGCTGTTAGCCATGCGCCGCCATTCGCCGCAGGGTGCGTACCTCCTATATAAACCAGTCCGGCAAAATGTTTGCTTTTGCCGGTGATGTCTATTTCGGCGCTTCTAATGAAGAAAGGATACGCCCAATCGCTACCACCGACCTCACAAGCGAGCAGAGCGTACATACACGCGGAGAGGCTTGATCCATGTTCAGTACGCGGCTCATAGAAAGCAAGGTTAGCTTCTTTTATGGGAATAGAATAATCAACACCAAAAAGCGCCAGCATCGTTACCACATCGGCCTGTTTTATGATGCGAGTCGTAGACGCTACTCCGTTTCCGCCCCCCCAATATTCTTTAGGGTCTTTTAAACGAGAGCGTACCGTGTCAATAGAGCAATCTTCAAGCCGAAAATAGCCATCAAACTGCTCAATGATACCTTGTCCATTTGGTTGTGGTACGTAAAAATGTGGTATAACATCTCGCATAAGAGAAATATCTTCGGAAAAATCGAGCTTTGCCAGCAGTTTTTCTATGAAAGCCTCATCTCCTTCTTTTAAAAGGTTAAGAAATGCTTCAGCAGTTTCGAAAACCATGAGAATCATTCGGTTGGTAAATGCATTATTGTTCACTCGCTCATGGTATTCGTCAGGACCGACCACGTCGAGCGATTCGTAACGTTTACGATCAGGGGAGTAATAAATATGGGATAAATAAAAACGCGCAACTTCAAGGATGAGTTCTAACCCGCCCTCTTTAAGAATGACAAAATCGCAGGTCGCGTCAACGTACCGTTTGATCGCGAACACAATATCTGCACTTATGTGGATCTGCTTGTCACGGAAGTAGGTTCTGACTGGTCTACCGGTGAATACATCCGTTACACCAAAGTCCGTACAAGCGTCATCTCCGGTCTCCTGGCTTTCCCATGCAAAAAACGCACCCCGAAATCCATATTCCGCAGCTTTGCGCCGCGCACCGGGCAGGGTTTCAATACGGTACCTGATGAATTGGGCGGCAAGCTCCGGCTCGGTCACTAAAAAGTAGGGTGCTATGAACATTTCTGTGTCCCAGAACACTGCACCTTTGTAGGTTTGCCCAGACAATCCGCGCGCCGGGATAGAGAGGCTTCCGCAAATCCTTTTGTACCGCGGCACAATAATATGCATATGATACAAACTGTAACGCAACACCCTCTGTGCATAATCATCACCCTTAATTACAACATCTCCTGCCCGCCAATTTTCGTCCCATTTCGCCTTATGTGCAGCAAGTAAACGATCCCAGCCTACTTCTTTTGCGCGAGAGACGGATTTTTTCACATTCACAAGTGGGTCGTCCACATCTAATCCGGTCCAAATCGCACCAAAAACGAATAGTTCTACAGAGTTTGAACCATCCATATTGAAAAAGTATAAGGATCGATTTTCTTCTATTAAATAAGATAACGATTTCCTTTCTACAATTTCATTGGCTATAGCGATGGGAATTTTTTTCTCAAGAGTTTCACATACAAGCGTATGTGTTTGTCCTTTTACTTCAAATTGGAAATTTCCCAAATGCGGGCCGTTGAGGTCATGGATATCAGTATTAATGCAGATTTCTATACTCAAAGACAGACAGTCACTATCTGTAGAAACTGTGTATTTCATACAGAGGAGGTGAACATCGTCCATTGAAATAAATCTTTCAGTTGAAATCGTGAGATTCGCATCTTTTACATTCCACGTTGTATTTCGAGAATACACCCCATAACGGAAATCAAGACTTTGCTCATGCGTAGCTAGACGCTCACTTGTCAATGTGAGTGGGACACAGTCAACAGACAAAATCGTGAATAGCGGGTCAGGTGCATTCACCGGCTCCCGCCACAGATCCCCATATTTATCGTAGACCCCGCTCAAGATGATTGCCGGCATATAAGAAGCATCCGCCTCCTCGACTGTACCGCGTTTTGCCATGTACCCATTGCCGATGAGGAGTCGATTGCCATTTTCCAATGCGGACTGACCGTCTCTGCCATCATCGACTATCATCCAATCGCGTAATGTATACATACTACTCCTTAAGCTTTTTTGATTGTAGATGACAGATTTGCTTTTGTCAATTGACAAAAACGTTAATTAAGGAGAAAATAATGAAAATTCTAAGAAAATTTCACCATTTCTCCCTTGACAAAAATTAAACAATATGTTTCTATTTATAGAAACATCAATTAAGGAGAAAATAATGAAAATTCCAACTAGACTCTATCTGTCGGAAGATGAGATATCAATCTCGTGGTATAACATTCGCTCTTATATGAAGGACAAACCGGAACCAATGCTACACCCAGGAACCCTGCAACCTATTACCGTAGCCGACCTATCGCTCATATTCTGCGACGAGTCGATTAAGCAAGAATTGGACGATACTTCCCCACTCATCACAATTCCAAAGGATTTGCAGACCTTTTACCGTGCCTACAGACCTGCACCTCTCATCAGGGCGTATTTCTTGGAGAAAGAACTGGGGACACCTGCGGAAATTTACTATAAGTTCGAGGGAACCAACACTTCAGGCTCTCATAAGCTCAATTCCGCGGCCGCCCAAGCCTTTTACGCCAAGGCACAGGGACTTAACTCTCTCACAACTGAAACTGGCGCAGGGCAATGGGGTTCCGCAATGGCAATGGCTTGTGCCTATTACAAACTATCGCTCACAGTCTACATGGTAAGAAGCAGCTCCGAACAGAAGCCCTATCGCAAAACTCTCATTGAAACATATGGCGCGAATCTCGTGCCTTCGCCTTCATCCACAACTGAAGCAGGCAGAAAAATTCTTATTGAAGCCCCAAACACCAGTGGATCCCTCGGCTGTGCCATCTCGGAGGCGGTTGAAGCCGCAGTCAGAACAGAGAGTTGCCGTTATGTACTTGGCAGCGTAATGAACCACGTCCTGCTTCACCAGTCTATCATCGGCATGGAGGTGAAAGCCGCTTTTGACAAGTACAACGTCAAGCCGGATATTATCATCGGGTGCGCTGGAGGTGGGTCCAACCTCGGCGGACTTATAGCGCCTTTCATGGGCGACAAAATAAGGAGAAAAAACGATATTCGCTTCGTAGCAGTGGAACCGGCTTCCTGCCCATCTTTTACCCGCGGACGGTTCGCCTACGACTTTGGTGATACTGCCAAAACTACACCACTTATTAAGATGTACACGCTTGGAAGCGACTTCATACCATCTCCCAACCACGCGGGCGGTCTCCGATACCACGGTATGAACCCCACGCTATCCAAGCTTTACCATGATGGATACCTCGAAGCACGCGCCGAAATTCAGTCCGACGTGTTTGACGCGGCCGTGCGTTTCGCCAAGGTAGAAGGTATCCTGCCCGCACCAGAATCGTCTCACGCTATAAAAGTTGCCATCGACGAAGCTCTCGAATGTAAACGTACAGGTGACAAAAAAGTCATCCTATTCGGCTTGACCGGCACTGGTTACTTTGACATGAGCGCTTACGCGGCTCACAACGCCAAAACCATGAGCGACTATGTCCCCACAGACGCGGATTTGGCAAAGGGGTTCGCAAGTCTACCAAATATTCCACAAAACAGGTAAATTTACTGTAATATTCTAAGAGGCATTAGCGGAGGAAGCGCCATTAAAAACCAGTGAAAAGGATAAAAAAAGCATAGTTACTCACCAGATAACCATGCTTTTTGACTAAAACATTATGGAAATTTTATTAAATATCGCTCTGAATGTCAACGGCAATTCCAGCGACAACGTATTCTTACTATGATTGCCTTTTATATCCATCAATGCTCCCTCGACCTGTTCATACCTTACGGCAACGAATATATAATCGTAAATATCATCATTTTCCAATTTATCAATAATGTTTATCGATGCTTTTTTCAAAGTATTCTCTTCATAATATAACAAACCTTTCTTTTTTAATGTTTCCAACCTTTTGCCGCGGGCAAATAACGCAACATCAATACCAAATGATGATAATCGAGCGGCATACAGGCTTCCGATAACCCCGGCTCCAAAAACTAAAACCCTCATTTCCCCTCCTAAATTTATACAATACAGTTTATATGTCCCTTGTATAAGTGTCAATATATTGATCAATTGGAGTAACGGCATTTTCCACCGCCTCAGCCTGTATGCCAAGGACGGCGAGATTTCATTTTATCAGGAGCATATACAACTTTTTCGATGTTTAATAGTTTGAAGCGGAGGAAAATACCGGTTACTGATAAGCAGAGTCCGTCGCTCCGTATAAAGTCATATGGCAGGCTACACCTGTTATTTCTTTAAATGCTTGAAAGCTTCTGCAAACGGATTGTACATGGCGCCATCGTCCTTGGCGGACTTTTCATACTTCGAGCCTGAATCGAGAGCTTTGCGTTCAACTACCACAACTCGTCTCTTGCCACCAACAGGCTTCTTACCTGCGACGTGCAACGCACTACCGTGTGTCTCCGTCTTTTTCTCCGCGTGGCTTGTAGATAGGGCCCTCAAGGAAAGGCTAATACGCCGTCGCGTCCGGTCAAGCCCAATGATGTAGAAATTAAACACGTCTCCTACCTTCACTATATCCATGGGATCCTGTACGAAACGATCGCTCATCTCGGAGATATGTACCATAGCGGTCTCTTTGACTCCCACGTCCACAAATGCCCCGAAGTCCACTACGTTCTTGATTCTGCCGATAATGCTCATGCCTTCGGTGAGATCATCAAATGAAACGACGCCCTTTCGCATGATCGGCTTTGGGAAACCTTCACGGGGATCCCGTCCCGGCTTCTTTAGTTCGTCCATGATATCACGGATAGTCGTGTCTCCCACTCCGAATTTTTGTTTCAGCGATTCGGCCGTCTCTGTAGTCAGATTGCCGGTCGTGGTGAGTGTGTCGCGGATCACCCGGGCTATCTCGTAGTTTTCAGGGTGAACCCAGGTATTGTCGAGCGGGTCCGGGCTCTCCGGTATCTTTAGAAAGCCGGCGCACTGTTCAAAGGTCTTAGGTCCCATACCCGGAATATCCATTATCTCGCCCCTGCTCATAATTTTCCCTTTTTCATCACGGTACTTCACCATTTTTTTGGCGAGGCTTGCATTGACGCCGGAAACATACTTGAGCAATGACGTGCTTGCGGTATTGAGGTTCACGCCGACGTTGTTCACGACGCTGGAAACCACCTCGTCCAAGGTTTCTGACAGCTTTTTCTGGTTGACGTCGTGTTGATAAAGTCCCACGCCGATAGCTTTGGGGTCTATCTTTACAAGTTCCGCAAGAGGATCCTGTAGTCGGCGTCCTATAGAGATAGCGCCCCGTATGGTGAGGTCGAGTTCCGGGAACTCCTCGCGCGCGATGTCGCTTGCCGAATACACGGACGCGCCCTCTTCATCAACAACAGTGTAGAATACATTCATGTTGTTTTCAGTAAGGACCTGGGTTATGAGTTCCTGCACTTCTTTTGTGCCGGTGCCGCCGCCCACCGCGACTAGCTGTAGGTTATAATCCTTGATGTGGCGTAAAATGAACGCTTTCGCGGTCAGCGGCTGGTCGTTTTTGAATACGAAATGTGCAAGGTATTTACCGGTTTCGTCGAGGCACGCGCATTTCGTACCGGTGCGTATGCCTGGGTCAACACCCAACACCCGCGTTCCCTTGATGGGTTGCTGCATAAGGAGGTTTTCCAGATTAGCGCTGAAGACCCCGATGCCATGGTCGTCAGCCATATCATTCTGGTCGCCTCGTATCTCACGGATAACCGCAGGCGACAGCAGTCGTTTCAACCCATCTTCAATAGCGGTCTTATGATAATCATTGTAGAGGATGTATTTCTTTTGCAATAGCTCGACGGCTACGTTTTCGTCGACGTCAATAGTTGTCTCAAGCGCTCTTTCACGTTCCCCACGATTGACTGCCAGAATACGGTGAGGCTTGATTTGCGATAACTTCTCGGCATAATCCCAATACATCTGATAGGTAGAGGACTTCTTCACCTCCTCGTCACCGATTCCTTTGACGATGATGCGCCCGTCAGCCAGATAAAAAGCTTTGACGGCCGCACGATTATCCGGGTCCTGGGAAACGCGCTCCGCGATGACGTCCATCGCACCCTGCAAAGCCTCTTCTATCGAAGCGACTGAAAGCTCCGGCGTCTCCGCGTCTTCATGAACGAACTCGGCGGCTTTTGCTCGTAACGCCAGCTCTTCCATCTCTTGCATAGCGTCCGCAAGCGGTCCAAGTCCTTTCTCAAGCGCTGCCATCCCGCGAGTCTTTTTTTTCTTCTTGTAGGGGAGGTAAAGGTCCTCCAATTCCGCGAGGGTGGCGGCTTTCATGATATTATCGTACAGGTCTTTCGTGAGTTTACCCTGCCCGAAAATGAGCGAGGTAATTTCAATACGGCGTTCTTCAAGGTTCCTGCCCGAATTAAATCCATGTTCAATGTCCCGCACCTGCACTTCGTCGAGATTGCCGGTACGCTCCTTACGGTACCGTGAAATAAAAGGCACAGTCGCCCCTTCAGAAAGAAGTTCTACGACAGCCGCCGCTTGCCCTTGACTCACGCCTATATTATCCGCAATGCGCTTCATCAAAGCAGCTTCATCAATTTTAAGTCCATCAATGAATTCTTGTGTTAGTTCCATGTCTCCTCTGTCATCTTTTAAGCTTGTTCTTCACATTATCAACAGTATTATCAATCATAAGTAAAATAACAATCTTATTCATTCTTTTCTCTTCACAAGAGTGAATATCAAAAGGGATTTTGTTCTGTAAACGCCATCTCTGCTAATAAAACAGATGTATTATACGATTATGTTTCTATTTTTACAAGAGGATGCGTGATACACATGCCTCCACAGTTTCTAAAAGTTCATGGAAAGGAGCGCAAAACCGTGTATGAACGGCGCGAACTCAGGCGCACAAAGCAGACGAGGTCTGGACAAAGCGCATCAGGATTCCTGAACCTTGTGTTCCATCAAGAATAAATCAAGCACCGTAAGGAAGAGGATTACAATCAAGGGACCGAGTATGAGACCGTTGAAACCGAATACCCGTAATCCACCAAGTATAGCGAAGAAGATTATCAGCGGGTGGAGTTTTATTCTGTCTTGAAGGAAGAAGGGACGCAGAATATTATCCAGAGTCGATATAAACAGGGCAGACACAATGGTAAATACGATGCCTTTGACCACTTGACCACTCATAATAAGCGTGATTCCTAGCGGCAGCCAAACCAGCCCTCCGCCTATCATAGGCACGAATACGCAGATGAAGGTGAGCGCCGCAAAAACCAGCGAACCTTTTATACCAAAAATCGAGAATATCACACCCGCCATAACAGCCTGTATGAGAGAGACGATAATATAGCCGAAAAAGAGATTCCGCGTAACATCCAAGAATTTTCCGGTCAACGCAGTCATGTACTCCCGCCGTATGGGAATGACATGAAACGCAAGACGCGAGAGATACGCGCCGTCAATGTAAAAGAAGAAAAGACAGAAAACCATGAAAATGAGGTTTATAAAGAAAGAACCCACATCCATAGTTATAGCTCTGCTGAATTGAAGCGCTTCTTGAAGACTAGAGCTTAAAAAAGCCATGACGCGGCGTTGAAGATCGTCCGCTTCTATATTCAACAACCCTGCGCTTATGTCTGAAATGAATTCTGATATAGATTGAAACGAATCTTGAATGAAACTCGGCTTCCGCATGAATAAGTCTTGCCCGAAATGGATGAGATCGATGATTTGTTTGAAGAATTGAAACGCCACAAAGGATAAAGGAATGAGTATCACAACCACCGTTCCCACGGCGAAAACCGCAGCCCAGACATTATTCAGGACTCTCCCGCTCACCCTGCTGATATCGACGTTCTTCATAACCCTTTTGTGCAGGGGATTTAATAACACATACAAGAGAATAGACCACAACAAGACCGTGAAGAAGGGTGCAAAAAGGCGACACACCAGAATGAAAAACAATACGAGTATCGCGCTGAACACGTAATTCTGTACCCATCCCGTAGTTTTCTTTTCGGCTGGCGCGGCAGATTCTGCGGGGACGGTAACTGTGGAAATTTGTTTATTACTACTGTTCATTGGGCAGCTTTCTTAATAAGCGCAGCCATGTCCTCCATTATTCGCACAACCGCGTGGATAGCAGGCAGGGTTTCCATGGCTCGTTGCTTTTCCTGTTCTTCATTCGCCGCGTTCATCGCCTCTATATCCGCCTTACGCTTCGCTTCAGCCGCTGCTTTTACGTTGCGTTCATCTTCTTCTCCCTGCAAGACCGTTAATATTTGCTCTATCTGAGGTCTTTTTTCGGAATCGCCTTTCAGGGACAGATACTGCCAATAGTCTGCTATGGCAAAGGTAGTTTCGCCTTTACGAAGTCTTGTATTTGCGCGGTTCAGATAGGCAGAGGCGAATGAAGGATCGGCGTCTATAGACTGATTATAATAATCTTCCGCGGTTACAAAGTCATTTCGAGCATAATAGAGGTTTCCCAGGTTGAACGCGACCAGAGCTGTATATTCTCCTGCGGACGGGAGAATCTGCCTATAAACGGCGACCGCTTCGTTCATCCGTCCAAGTTGAATGTAGGCAATGCCCAGATAGAGAAACGTTTGGGGCGGCGCATCAGGCGCGGCCGCTGCGGCTTGGAGATAAGCTAGGGATTCGGCAGGTTTATCTTGCAAAAACAACTCCTCGCCCTTTGAGAAATTATCGTCAAGGGCAAAACCCCATGACGGTAGGACTAAAAGCGTCAAAAAGACAAATTCTTTCGATTTCATGTTTATATATAATAACGCAATTTATGTTGTTCTGCAATAGCTTGGCGATAGGCCTGGGCGTCATAAATGCGTGTAAACACGCGCTATTTCGGGTTGACGTGAAGCGTATTTTATATAATACTGTTGAACGGCATTACACGGATTGACCTGTGGCAACGGGTTTTTGCACGCCTTCATACGTCGAGGGTAATAGCTTTCAAACAAGGAGAAAATACGTATGCAGATATTTATTATCGGAGGAGCGGTCCTCGTATTGTGTGTACTATGCTTATTCATCCGCCGCGCTTCAACTCGCAAAGCGCCGCAGGCGGTTCAGTACACGTACTATAGGGACTTACGTTACGGTACGCACGAGCGGCATGTACTGGATGTTTCGATTCCATACGCGCACAGCTTTGATGGCGTTATCTTGTTTATCCACGGCGGGATATGGATGTACGGCAATAAAAGCGACTATCCTGTCTTTCTGGACGTGTTCAGAGATAAGTTCATCACAGTGTCCATGAGCCATCGTTATATTGACGAAAACACACACATCGCTGATTTGGAGGAGGACGTTTCCGCTGCGGTCGCGTTTATACAGAGATTCTGCCAAGAGCGCAAGGCGGACGCCAAGAACTTGATTATTATGGGACACTCTTCCGGTGCGCACCTCTCGATGATGTACGCCTACAAACGCAGTGAGACTTCCCCGATACCGATCGCGTTCTGCGTAGACATGGCAGGACCTTCGGATTTAAGCGATATAGCCTTCTTGTACAACTTCAAGAAACTGCGATGGCTCAAGTTGTTCTATAAAGTAGCCGAGAAAGCCACCGGTTACCGCCCTGAAGAGGGAGATATTACCGCAGAAGGGTACAGCGAGACAGGACAGAAACTCATGTCCGCTATTTCCCCGCTCTCATTTATTACGAAACAAACCCCTCCCACTATTATCGTGCATGATGTTACAGATAGCCTTGTGCCGTATTCCAATTCCGCGGCTTTGCACAGCGTACTCAACGTCTATGGAGTCGACCATTCTCTTATCGCTCTGTATTCTGGTATCGGACATTTTTTGGGAGCGAAAAAGATTAAAGGCGGAGGCTTGCACTACAACAAGGCAATGGCAGTCCGTCTAGTCAAAGTGATGCATGAATATATGGAAAAGTATTGCAAGTAACACACCCCGCCGCGACCCCATCTTGACGGGGACATGGCTTCCGTTCGGACAACACCCAGTGAAAGTGTCTGGCACCGGGGGCGTCTAGCCCTTAACTTGTTGACGGTGAAAGCGTAGACCTTACCCCCACAGAATACAAACTCCTTGCGGACAGTACTGCTTGCATAATGACCCTCCACGCAAAAATCGAAGACGGG
>JAIRSU010000105.1 GCA_031255285.1 Treponema sp.
CCGCAAGAAGTCCGTTATCCCGTTGATTATCCGCGAATAGAAACGCTCCCCCCACACATGACCCTTGCGTCCATGCATTCTGTTCCACGCTTTGGCGAAATTGCACTTCATCCACTGCATTATCTCAGATAAATTGCCGCCTTCGCCCGGTCTTATCAAGAAATGGATGTGATTTCCCATGACGCAGAAGTCCCATAATTGGAAATGAAATTTTCGCTTCGCTTTCTTAACGAATGAGAGGAATAACATCTTGAATTGTGGCTCAAGAAGGCTCATGTCGTCATGGTCTATTTTCGACGTAACGTGGTACGTCGCTCCTTCGAGGAGTACTCGGCGCTTTCTCATACCAGTAATACGGAGTTG
This sequence comes from Treponema sp., assembly GCA_031255285.1. GTDB lineage: Bacteria > Spirochaetota > Spirochaetia > Treponematales > Breznakiellaceae > JAIRKH01. Next base: position 364 of record JAIRSU010000105.1, read on the forward strand.
TCACGGGAATTGCTTCGGTGCCAGACACTTTTCCGCCGTCTTCATGCGGTGCCAGACACGGGATTCGGACACGGGCTTCGCAGGCTTCGCCTTAGTTGAAAAGAGGCAAAAGACTCCGCCCTTGACATTTACCTGTGGTTTTCTCTACAATTTGCTATGAAATTCTCTAGTTGGCTACCTGCATGGTTTACCTATCGAGCGGTATGTTAGAATGACAGGATTAGTTCTTTCTGGTTCGTGGAATATTTTCATTGTTAAACCAGATGAGGCGGATGGAACGGTTGAGTGCCGTATAAAGGGCAAGGTATTGAGGGACGCGGAAACGTTCCGCAATCCGATTGCACCCGGGGACCGCGTGGTCTTTAAGACGGATGGCGGCGGGCGCGGGCTCGTACTTGCGCTGGAGGAGAGGCGGAACATTTTCACCCGCAGCTGCCAATCGGAAGGCAAGCGAAACAGGCATGATAAAAGCCGTCCTAAATCACAAATATTGGCCGCAAATGCAGACCTCGTGCTGTGCGTCTGCACCCCTGCATCCCCGCCTTTCCGCCCTCGCTTCATAGACAGGCTGTTGGTGCAGGCCGAGGCGTCCGGCGTCGACCCGATGATTGTCGTGAACAAGAGCGATATTCCCGCCGATAGCACGGCCGAAGCGCGCCTTATGGACTTCTCACGCATCGGGTACCGCGTAATCCGTACATCCGCGAAGACCGGCTTGGGCATAGACGAACTGCGGCGCCTGGTAAACAGCAAGCTCTCCCTGCTTATGGGACAATCCGGCGTGGGCAAGTCAAGCATCATCAATGCGCTTGCCAGTACCAACATAAAAACAAAGGCGGTAAACGAAAAATACGATCGCGGCAATCATACGACGACACTCGCCAGTCTCACCGCCTTGCCGAAAGGCTGGATAATTGACACGCCGGGTGTACGCGTCTTTACGCCGGACCGCGTTTCAGCAGACCAGCTCACCTTATTCATGCGGGAATTCGCCCCGTTCACCGGGCAATGCTACTTCGGCTTGTCTTGTTCCCATACAACGGAAACAGGCTGCAAAGTCAGAGAGGCTGTGGAAAATGGAGGCATTTACCCTGATAGGTACGAGAGCTTCTTGCGGATACGCGAAGAACTCCGCCCTGTCCTTTAATCAGAGAGATTTTAGCAAGCCGTAAAACACGTCCATTTCTTTAAGATTTCGCTTGAATATTCGTATTTACTCCCCTCTACGCTTTAAAAACGGTTGATGTTTTCTTGCTTTCTGGGGTCTGAGACCGGACCTGAAACCTGTTCTTGAGACTATCACGCAGAGGATAATCAGAGCGCCGGTAATGAGCTTCAGATCGTTGGCGGTCATGTGGATGTAATAGCCATAGTTACGGGCGAGGTACATAAGAGCGCGGTAGAGGAGAGAGCCGAGTAACGCCCGCAGCGTGAGGACGCTGATTTTGTTTGAGCGGATGAGGAATTCGCCTATCATGAGGGAGGCAAGCCCGGAAACAATGGTACCGGTGCCGAAGTTCACATCCGCAAACCCTTGGTACATCGCCGCATAAGCGCCGGCAATTCCCACAAGCCCATTCGCCAAGCTAATGCCTATAGTCTTGATGATATCCGGATTCATGCCCTGAGAGATGATGAGCTGAGGGTTTGCACCCAATGCTCCCATTGACAGACCGAAGTCGGTACAGAAGAATATATCCAGTATTATTTTGATGACAAGGACGGACAGAAAACAGAAAATGACCAAGGACCATGCGGTATGAACAGTTAATACCTGCCCCAAATCCGCAATTCTGGTGAACAAAGTCGTGGTCTTGAGCAGGGAGAGGTTCGCTCTGTTGGACATGACGCGCAGATTGATTGAGAACAGCATGGTCATGGTCAGGATACCGGAGAGCAGGTCAGGGATTTTGAGCTTAGTATGGATGAGAGCTGTTACTAGCCCTGCAAGACCGCCTGCGAGGAAAGCCAGCAACAGAGCCACGGATGCAGGCAGCCCTTTGAGAATCGCGGTTGCCATGACTGCGGCCCCAAGCGGAAACGAGCCGTCAACGGTCATGTCCGCGAAATTCAGGACTCTGAATGTGATGAATACTCCCAGCACCATGACGCCGTATATGAGTCCTTCTATTAAAATTCCATCAAGCACGAATAACCTCCTTTCTATCGTAGAAAATTTAGCGCCTTTACACAAGCGTGTATACGGCGAAAGGAAAATAATTTAATAGGGCTGTTTCCTTCAATCAGTCAATCAATAGTAGCTTATCCTGTATGGGTCAAACGGCGCAAAACCGATACGGCGGTATACGGCGCGTGCAGGCGCGTTAGTTCTTTTGGCAAAAAGACTCACTCCTGTACGTCCAGGCAGTAATCCCCTGACAAATACCGCGACCATACGCGACGCTATGCCCATGCCGCGAAATTCGGGCAGAACGTATACTCCGCCAATCTGCGCCCATGTTGGGGAAACCGCGTTGACGTTCACCTTGCCCACGACGCGTGCGCCATACTCCGCGAGCAGAACCTGTCCGCCTCTGACAGACCGTTCAACGAGTAAACGGCAGACCGCAGGAACAAAGACGGATTTCTCGGTCAATACTTCTTCTTTTTCATAGCCGGTTTGCAATTCAAAGAGAGGTTCTATGTCAGCCATACAGGGAGTCCGCAAAATAAGCCCGGCAGGACCTGTGTTGAGACTCGCGGCGGACGGCTCCCATTTTATAACCATCAAATCGTAAAGCGTCCTTTGCTCCGGAAAAACGCCCAAGCCGCCTATAGCTTTCTCCAAGAATTCAACATTTTCGGCTATGCCTTGAATCGCGTAGGGTGCTGCGTTCTCGAAGGGTTTCTTTAGAATATTTTTTAAGTCTTTCAGGCGTTCCGCCTCGCCTTCCGAGGACAGACATGGATAGTCAAAGACCGGATAAAGAGACCGCCTACTCTGTATCAAAACACCGTTCTTTCCCTTTCCCAGAACCCATACACGATCGCGTCCGTCTTTCATATTTTCGAAATGTGTATACGCAGACAGAGAAGACGGCGCAAACTTCTCTAATAGAGAAATAACGTCATCTGATTTTCTCATGTATCGCCACCGAATGGCTTCTATTTGTTGTTTATGGTCCACGATACGGATATTATATACATTCAAGGAAGCACGGTCAATGGATGCAATTTTTGGGGCATGATGGAACGTAGTCGCTATAAGAAGACGGCATACCAAACTATCTGTCCCCGTCTTGGCAGGAACAGTATTCCCCGTTAGACAGTTGCTCGACCCATGTTGGGTACGTCTTCTGTTTATACATTAAATTTGAAAAACAGTACGTCGCCGTCTTGAACAACATATTCTCTGCCTTCAACGCGATATTTACCCGCTTCCTTTATTTTCGCCTCCGAACCGTAAAGAACAATATCTCTGTAGGAGTAGGTTTCAGCTTTGATAAAACCTCTTTCAAAGTCTGTGTGAATGATTCCGGCCGCTTTAGGCGCGGTATCTCCTGCACGAATCGTCCATGCCCTACATTCGTCCGCACCTGCTGTAAAGAATGTTCTCAAGCCCAACAGACGGTATGCCGTGTGCGTTAAGACGGTAAGACCCGGTTCTTTTAGTCCAATCTCCGCAAGGAAGGCTTTCTTCTCTTCCGTATCTTCAATGGCGGCAAGTTCCGCTTCGAACTTCCCGCAGATAACGATAACCTCCACGCCTTCTACAGCCGCCCGGCGTTGAACCGTGGACACATATTCATTCGATTTACCGATGGCAAACGCCTTCATACCGTCCTCATCAACGTTACATACATAGACCTGCGGTTTCATAGTGATGAAATGGCAATCATAGATCGCCGCTTTTTCGTCATCGGACAAAACAGCGGAAAGCGCTCTACCGCCCTTTTCTAAAAGGACTTCTATCTTTTCAAGCGCCGCGAGAACCGTCTCTACAGTCTTTTGTTCCGGTTTGCCCTGAACTTTAAGGCTGCGTTCCGCTTTTTCTCTGCGTTTTGCGAGGGTATCCAAGTCGGCAAGAGCAAGTTCTACATTGATGGTTTCTATATCTGCGTCCGGGTCAACTTTGTTTGCCACATGGATGACGTTCGGGTCATCAAAACATCGGATTGCGTGGACGACGACGCCAACCTCGCGTATGTGAGATAAGAACTGGTTTCCTAGTCCCTCACCTTCCGATGCACCCTTGACTAGTCCAGCAATATCGACAAATTCCACTGTTGCCGGAATTTTCCGTTCGGGCTCAAAGATCTCCACTAATCTGTCAAGCCTTTCATCAATGATATTCACGACGCCGACATTAGGCTTAATAGTGCAGAATGGATAATTAGCTATCTCTACAGATGAAGAGCTTAACGCCGAAAAAATGGTTGACTTTCCCACATTGGGGAGCCCTATAATACCACAATTAAGAGCCATAAAAAGAGTATACCTTTTTAAAGAAAAGAGTCAACAAATTACATAGATGCATACGAGGCAAAACATTAACCTGCTAGAATGAAATAGCCGCCTGCTTTTAGCGTTGTCTGTACATTCATCAACATCTGGACTCTTCATTATCACCAATAGTATATAAAAAACTGGGAGTTGGTAGACCAACTCCCTTGACTTGTTGTATTGTCATACTTTTTCAAAACATACTGCAATTTTACGCGAACTTGGCTATCGGGAGAAACGCATCCGCCTTGAGGCTTGCCCCGCCGACTAATGCGCCGTCTATGTTTTCTTTCGCCATGAGTTGCGTCACGTTTTCTGGCTTTACGGAACCACCGTATTGGATGACGATACGGTCGGCCGCGTCTGCACCGTAGAGCCTGCCTATGACCTTACGGATATATGCGTGAATTGCGTCCGCATCCTCGGGCGTTGCGGTTTTACCTGTACCTATGGCCCATACAGGTTCGTAGGCTATAACAATATTCGCCAAAGCGTCTTTTGGTACGCCTGCGAATCCCCAGAGGACTTGATTTTCACACACAACTTCAGCTTGTCCGCATTCGCGTTCTTCAAGAGTCTCGCCCACACAAAGTATGACTTCAAATCCATATTTCAAAGCAAGTTTGACCTTCTTGTTGATGAGTGCATCATCTTCCTTGTATGTATGCCTGCGCTCGCTGTGTCCCAAGATGATGGACTGGACACCCAAATCTTTCAACATCAGCACGGATACTTCGCCGGTATGTGCGCCTTGTTCCTCGGCGGCGGCGTCTTGAGCGCCCAGTCTAATGTTCGTACCTCTGACGATAGCGCCTACAGTTTCAAGTGCAGTAAACGGCGGCGCTATGAGGTATTTATGCTTGCCATCCTTAAGACCTTCAACCAAGGACTTCGTCAATTCAGCAGCTTCAGAGCGCGTCTTATGCATCTTCCAATTACCAGCAATGTAATATTGTCTGCTCATTTATTCGTTTCCTTCCAAAAATCCAAAAATATATAATAATGAATAGTAAGCGTTTTACAAATTCGTCTTCACGCTATTGACTACTATTCGTTATCTACATACCTCTATGCCGGGCAATTTCTTGCCTTCAAGCAATTCAAGGGACGCTCCGCCGCCGGTGGACACATGGCTCATCTTGGAACCAAGCCCGAACTTGTTGACAGCCGCAACCGAGTCTCCGCCGCCGACTACTGATATTGCGCCTTTAACTGTGACATCCGCGACTAATTTAGCGACTTCCTCTGTACCTTTGGCAAAGGCGGGGAATTCGAACACTCCGACAGGACCATTCCATACAATGGTCTTCGCCGTAGCAAGAATGTCTTTATATTTAGCAAGCGTTCTTGGACCAACATCCAAACCCATAAGATTGTCCGGCAGATCCAGCCCATCGACAGGAATCGGCGCCGCTTCCGCATCAAAGGTTTCCGCGCCCACTTGGTCAAACGGTAAGACGATTTCTACGTTCGCCAACTTCGCCGCATCGAGAATCTTCCGTGCAACATTGAGTTGATCGTCTTCCACAAGCGATTTACCGACCTTACGTCCCTGCGCCTTGAGGAAAGTATAGGACATTCCCCCGCCTACAATAAGCGCAGATGCATTTCTCAACAAGCTTTCCAGAACGGCGATTTTGGAACTGACTTTCGCGCCACCAATAACGGCGACAAGAGGTTTCTGTGGACTGGTAACAATGGGTTCGAGGTAATCGACTTCTTTTTTCATCAAAAAACCCGCGACAGACGTGGATACAAACTTGGCGATGCTGGCGGTTGAGGCGTGGTCACGGTGCGCGGTACCGAAAGCGTCATTCACAAAAATATCGCCGTAGGACGCAAGTTCTTTAGCGAGCTTGTCGCGCTCCGTTGCATCTTTAGATGTTTCCTCTTTATGAAAACGAGTGTTTTCTAACATAATAACCGATCCGTCCGGCTGCCTCTCAATAAAAGCTTTTTTACCAAAGCATCCATCTTCACCCGCAAAAATCACTGGTTTACCAAGTTTTGTCGCCAAATATTCGGCGACAGGTTTCATCCGATGTTTACCTGCAATATATTTATCGTGATCAAAAAGTTTGCCGTCTTTTTCGGCTTTTTCTTTTGCTTTTTTTTCGTCTTTGGACGGATCACCGAGATGGGACGCCAAAGTCAGTGTTTTCGCACCATGTTCAAGTATATAGTTAATAGTAGGAAGCGCAGCGACAATGCGGGTATCATCTTGTACAACGCCATCTTTCATGGGGACGTTGAAATCGACCCGCATGATAATCCTTTTGCCTTTCAAGTCAATAGTTTCAACCGTTTTAATGTTTCCAGACATAATTCCTCCAAAATTGAGTGAAGAATAGGGTTTATTGAAAAACCAGCACTCCATTCCCTATTCTTCGTTTTTATTCCTTATTTTTTACTGTCAATATATTTGAGCAGATCAACAACCTTGTTCGAATAGCCCCACTCGTTATCATACCAAGAGACTACTTTGAAAAAACGTTTTTCACCTTTGAGATTGTTCTGTAGAGTGGCGAGGCTATCGTAAATTGAGGTATGCTCGTTATGGATGATGTCGGTGGAGACGAGCTCCTCTTTACTATATGCCAGAACACCCTTGAGATAAGTCTCGGACGCTTTCTTCATAGCCGCGTCGATTTCTTCAATAGATGTATCTTTAGTTGTACGGAACGTCAGATCAATGACTGAACCAGTTGGTGTGGGAACGCGGAAGCTCATACCGGTGAGTTTTCCTTTTGTGGAAGGGAGAACTTCGCCGACCGCTTTCGCCGCGCCAGTAGTTGCTGGGATGATGTTAACAGCCGCCGCTCGACCGCCGCGCCAGTCTTTCTGGGAAACACCATCCACAGTCTTCTGAGTCGCGGTGTAGGAATGAATCGTAGTCATAAGACCTGTTTCCATTCCGAATTCCTCTTTTAGGATGACATAAACGATAGGCGCAAGGCAGTTAGTGGTACAGGATGCGTTAGAAACGACGTGGTGCACGGACGGGTCGTACTCGCCCTCATTGACTCCCATGACGACGGTTTTAACAGGTTTACTCGGATCTTTGGATTTACCAGGCGCGGAAATGATAACCTTCTTGGCGCCTGCTTCGATATGCCCATATGCACGTTCATCGGTATAGAGACCTGTGGATTCAATCACATATTCGACACCCAATTCTTTCCACGGTAGGTCGGCAGGAGCTTTCCCCTTACCAGAGATGCACTTAATTTCATGTCCGTTGACCACGAGAATGTCATCGCCCTTAGTCGTAATGTTGGCATACATCTGACCTTGAGTCGAGTCGTACTTGAGCTGGTACGCAAAATACTTTGCGTCTGTAGAAAGGTCAACCACTGCTACTATGTCGATTTTGTCTTTCCCCAGCAACTCCTGCCCGACAAGTGCTTGAAATACGAGACGTCCAATGCGTCCGAAACCGTTAATTGCTACTTTCATTAAGAACCTCCATATAAAGTTATAGAATTTATGAGAGTGTATCAAAAGCAAGGAATAGAGGCAATGTAAAGCTGTACTACTTGTATTTCACAACACCCTCGAATTTACCTAAAGCATAAGACTAAAAGATAAAATAGTCAAGTAGGCGCATTGTCTAATAATTTTTCTAACTGAAAATGGACGTTTACTCAAAAAATCTAGCCGAAATCAGTACGCGGAGTCCCGACTGATCTCCTGACCAGAGATCTTTTCACCGTACCGTTTTTCCCGGTTTAGTTTCAAGCGCAGTCCGACCGCGTCATTCAAGAGGCGGTTCAATATTAGTTTTTACAACGAATAATCTCGCCTTACAAAAAATAAAGGTATAAATTCATTTGTTTCAAAATGTGCCGATAGCGACCAGTTTTTGAAGGAGACTCTCCCGACACAAAAATTTTTCATACCTTTTATCTGAAAACCCTTGACAAATTCCATTGATTTTGGTAAGGTATACCATTAAATAAAAGGCGGTGTAGCTCAGTCGGCAGAGCAAACGGCTCATATCCGTTAGGTCATTGGTTCAAGCCCAATCGCCGCTATTCTTTTAACAGAGGACCATATTTTGGTTAAAAAAAGTTTTTTCTTTCAAGGACAGACTGTATTTATACTTAATAATTCTTTCAAGGAGGATTTCTTTAAAGTTGAAGATTTTTCTGGAGAAAAATTTATCATTCCTCCTTTCGGAAATATTTCCCCTATCAGAATTGTTGATGCGCCAGTGGATACTTTTCCGCCGTGGCAAAAATTTCTTATCGGAGTGAGAGCAGCGATTTTGCTTGTACAGGAAGAGGAGGCGAAAGCTATTTCTCGTGCTTTTCATATTGTTCAGTGGAGACGTGAATCTGTTTTTTGTGGAAGATGTGGTCATAAAAACATTGACGCAAAGCAGGAGGTCGCTCGTGTATGTCCAAATTGCGGCAGAGTGGAATTCCCTCGTATTTGTCCAGTTGTAATTGTACTTATTACTGATAGCAAAGATAGAATACTATTGGCGCATAATAGAAAATTTAAATCCGAAGTTTTCAGTTTGATAGCGGGTTTCAACGAAGCAGGCGAGACTCTTGAAGAAACGGTCAAAAGAGAAGTAATGGAAGAAACCAGCGTACACGTCAAAGACATTCATTACGTGACATCACAGGTGTGGCCATTCCCCAATTCCCTTATGACAGGATGGACAGCTTCCTATGCAGGCGGAACCATCCAGCCAGATGGTGTGGAAATTGAAGAAGCGCGATGGTTCGACCGTGACCATTTGCCAAAACTACCTGTAGAAGGATCGATAGCGCGAAAACTCATAGATCGATGGCGGAATGGAGTATGCTTATGAAGAAAAATATTATAAATAGTTCTCTTAATTTTGAAGATACTCTCTATATACTCAATGAAAAAATACAAATCCTTCGTGATTTTCTGTCTCTCGATCTGCCTACAGATTTATTTCATAAAGAAAATATGGATGATATGGATTTTATCGACAAAATCCTTGACATCCTACTTAAAAGTCTTATAGAAGATACATATATATTAGACAGGGATGAGCAATTGGATAATCTTTCCGAAACAGAATGGCAATTTTCTCAAGTTTTGACGAAATTTGTGAGTATCAGTAACGAACCACATCATTCCTCGCCATCCATGGATAAGTTCTCCACATTGAGAAACCGAAGCACAGCACGCCGAAAAATAGCTGAGGATTCACAGACAAGTCGAGAAAAAATGAGTAGTGAACCCATGGTTAGCGAAGATGAGATGAACGAATTATTGAAGCGGTTTTAATGCGGCGTAATTAGAGCAGTAGGTAAAACATGAGAATCACCGGTGGAACCTTATGCGGGAGAAGGGTTGCTATGCCAGAAGGTATCATCAGACCCGCAATGGATATTATGAGAGAATCCATCTTTGCCAAGCTCGGAGATTTGACAGGTTTATCCTTTCTTGATCTATTTACTGGCTCCGGCGTTATCGCTCTCGAGGCCGCATCCCGTGGAGCTTGCCTCATTGAGGCTGTAGAAAAAGACCTTCTAAAGCGGAAGACTCTCCTGCAAAACGCGACAGTGTCCCCTGTTCGTATCTCCTGCCGGTTCATGTCCGTAGAACTCTATATTCGTCGTTCTCCGAAAACCTTTGACCTCGTGTTCTGCGACCCACCCTTTCCGTACAAGTTTAAGCAGGAACTAGTCAGAACCATAGCCCAGTCTTCTCTTATGAAGACTGGTTCACGGTTGTTACTCCATCGTCCCAATGAAGAGACGATGGATTTTGTAAGAGAAACGGAAAATCTTGTTTTGGAAGAATCAAAAAAATATGGGCGTTCAATAGTTGATTTTTTTGTAAAAAAATAAGCGGCACTCCGAAAGTACGGTACTGTGGTGAGATGCAAGTATAATTTTGGGAATTGAATATAATTTTTTGGAGAATTACCAAGTTTCGTTTAAGCAACAAATCTGATTCCCTACTTCCTTAAAATCTAGGTGGTGAAATATGAATTTAAGAAAGCGGTTGCAAGTTTTCAAAGCCATCGCTAAAAAACAAGAGCCGATGTCTAGGCAAAGAGACGTTTTTTCTCAATTTCCTCCAGGCTGGAACCTTGTTGCGAATGGTGTCTTAAAACGCGTTGAATACGTCAGGCTTGACAGACGAAATACGGCAGACGCGACTGGTCTGGCGATTCTCGTGCCAGACTTCTTGCCACGCCTCGCCCTCGTTAAAAGAGGAATGTCGCGGTTTAAGCCTTTGGTTTTTTTTGACTTTGAAACGACTGGACTTTCGGGTGGAGCTGGAACCATCGCTTTTCTTGCGGCATTCGGTCATTTTGAAAATACTGAAGACGTGAATGTGAATACACTTAAAATCACGCAATACCTGCTCTTAGATTATCCTGCCGAACGTGACTTTTTGAGAGCTTTCTTGCCCGAATTTAGAGCTGCGAGTTCCCATCAATCCATGGACATTAAGGCGGATGTCGTTACTTACAACGGTAAATGCTTCGATTTTCAAATTTTACGAACCCGCTGTCTTATGAACAGCCTTGAGCCGCCTATATTCAATGCGATTGACTTGCTTCATCCATGCAGACGCCTGTGGAAGCGACTCTTATCCTCCTGCTCTCAGGCGAGTATTGAGACTGCTGTCCTTGGACTGGATAGAAGCGATGATATCCCAGGAAGTTTTGCACCAGAAATCTGGTTTTCTTTCCTGAAGACAGGTGAAATAAGCAATCTTTTACGGATTTGTGAGCATAACCAGCAGGATGTTTTTGGTCTGGCTTCCATTTTCACAGTTTTCGAAGATATCTCACGAGACCCGTTTGGCGCCTTGTCCTTTGTTGACCATGAGAATATTGCTTTATGGTGGCGTGAGATGTTACGTCGCTATGCTACCTTTCTTGAAGAAAACTGCGAGAAAACCGAGATAAGACATCATTGGGAAACGAGCCGTCGACTGTTGGAGTCGACTAAAGATTATCCACGGTCCGCGTTTGCACTTGCGCTTGACTTATTCAAAGAAGGACGGAGAACGGAAGGCAGGAAACTACTTGCCAGTATCATCAGTAGTGGAGATGCTCCAATTCCCATTAAGGCACGAGCTTTACACCATCTCGCCTTTGACGCGGAAAAGCGTTTACAAGATACAGATGCAGCGCTCTCCTATCTTGACACTGGTTTAGCGATGAAAATAAGCGCGACGTTACGAGAGTATTTCAATCACCGTAAAAACCGTTTGCTCACAAAGAGAAATATCGTAAAAGATTAAAAGTTTTTCTTTGAAGTCTTCACATTCCTTCTTTGTATACACAATTTTACGCTTTTAAAAAAGAAACACCCCCATGGAGTGTTTGAGACAACAAGCGGCATTCCAGAGAATGAAACACCGCCTAAATTCCAGCTGTTTACGCAACCAGCATAGAGAATACCATCACAAAAAGGGCTACGGTTTCGCATAATCCGATAACAAGCATATAATTGCCGAACCCCTGTCCTGTTTCGCCATAGGCGTCGCACGCGGCCGCAGAACAGTTTCCCTGTGCCAACGCAGACCCGCCTATAGCCAAACCCGCAAAAAGCCCCACACCCAACAGCTGAAAACCATTGAGATTTTGACTCCCTATCAAAGTTTGCATGAGGATAAATCCATAAATCGTCTGAGTCAAGGGAGCACCCGCAAAGGCGACCAGAATAAACGGTACAGGCTTATTCTGAATAAAGCATTTTTTCCATGCACCGATAGCCGCCATTCCTGCGACACCGGCGCCCGCCGCTGAACCAACAGCCGAAAGCCCCAAGCAAGCCCCGACCCCAATCTGTCCAACTAATCCAGCATCCATAATTCACTCCTTAGAAAGCAGTTTTTGCGGAGTCTCATTTCTGGGAACCGCAAGTTTTATTTTTCAGAATAGGGAGTCCTGCTAGTAAACAACGCTTATTCAAGCAATCGTTTCTAACAATGACTCCTCTCTCCCTACTTTTCACCTTTTCTATGATCTATTTACTAAATGGTTTATAGGCGTAACCAGACCATTCCATACCGAGGTGGTTGCCCGCGTATTCGAGCAGGTTAAGCCTGACTCCATGAACAATAACCGAAAGCGCGTTCATAACCATATTCAATCCATGCCCAAACGTAAGTATCAGTACTGCCGCGAATATTTTCAGTACTACCAACGGAACAGACCCGCCGATACCGCTCCCTACCGCCATTGAATTGAAACTTTGGGCGATAGATGTTCCCGCAAGTCCCACTGCAAAAAGTCTAATGTAGCTGATAATATCGGCAAAACTGGAAACCGCATTAAGAAACGTTGGTAGAAAATTGGCAAAGCTTTTACCGACATTAGCAATAGGATTGCCCCCTTTCTGCTCTGCAAAGATGAAATAAGTTCCTAATCCAACACCAATAAAATATACAGCGAATTCAGGCAACCTCACCTGCAAAAGCATGGATAAAACAAGGAAGTAAAGCCCAATCATCATCAAAAGCCAGCCCGCCTGTGCAACAGCCACCGGAGAAGGAAGTAGTTTCTTGATATTCTTGATATGCGCCCACACAAGCTGAATCAATGCTGTCGTAAAACACAAGAATTGTACATTCCAGTAGGCTGGGTTCGAAGGCTGATCAGCTGGTATCTCGAACAGTTTTTGCAAGACACCCGGAAACGGCGACAGCGGAGTATCCGAGTTAAATTGAGGAATAACCAATGCCTGTAGAACAGGTGGTAGTTTTTCGTAAGGCATAGCAAACCACGCGCCGTTCAAAGCACCCCATACAATGGTACAAAACGACAATAAGCCGAAAAGTTTTACCGCGTCCGGCGTTTCGCCTGTCTTTTTCTTATAATTGAGACCGATACAGAAAGTAACGATGAAAATCAACGCGCCGTAAGCTGCATCCCCGAAAATCATGGCAAAAAATAAACAGAAGAATAGCAAGTAGGAGAAGCTGATATCGTATTCACGGTAGCCGGGTACTGTTCCCAAGAAACTAAAAAGCGGCGCAATCAGGCGAACAAAGGCGTTATTGCGGACCAATGTCGGCGGCTTGTCTTCTTCCGACGGGTCATTAATTACGAGCGCCCACCCATTTTCCACAGCCACTCGCTTGAGTACATCAACGGTTTCAGCAGGAGCCCATCCTGTTAGAATGGATATGGAGAAATCTTTAGAAAGAGCGACTTGCTCAAGCCCTGCTCTAGCTGTCTCAAACTCGATGATGTTTCCAGAAACTTTCAACTCCGATTCAATCACGCGCATACTGTTGGCTAATCTTTGTAGTTCCACCTCAATTACGCCAAGCTCTTGGACAATATGGACCGCTTTATCATTAAGTTCCGCAAGAGAATATTCCGGCAAAGCAAAAGGGCTTTCACCGTCGATTTCCCGTCCTACCGCGACACCCCGTACACCTGTCTTATTCTTTGCCAAAATGATAAACGACTCATCTTTTAAAGCGGCGTAAGCTTTGTTTGTGAGTTCATAGGGAACGAGAATAACACCACTATCCACAAGCTCCTTCAGTGCGGACGGACTAAAATCGCCCCACTTTTCAATACGGCTCATCTCTTTGAGGAGAAACGCTTTCTGCTCCTGCAAGGATTTGCGTCTTTCCACTAAGTCTAGAACTTGTACTGTAACGTCTTTTTCAACCACAGAATGTGTTACATTTTTGGTAGTTTTGTAAGTACGAAGAACGCCGAGTGCAATTTCTGCTTTGTTTTTCTGCTCGACGGCTTTCACAAGACTTTCTGAAGACACAGTTTTCTTTTCAATATGAATCACGCCGAGTTCGCGTATCTTCTCAAGATAATTCTCTTGCGCTACGGCGGAGAGAATTATAGATGCTTTCTTCATTGGAACAATCATTTTGCCTCCACGCCACGTTTGGCTATTTTCCCACGCACGACCGCCGCGGTCTGCTGATCCCCGAGGTAAACCTGAATTTTCTTGATATAGTTCTTAGTCTCGGGAATTTTTATCTTTTCAAAGAGGTTGACGCGCTGTGTAGTAATGCGTAACTCATGGTCAAGTCGTTGTTTTTGCTCTTCGAGGGTCTTTACCTCAATATCGAGGAGCAGAACCTGCTTCATCTTGACAACAGCGGTATCAAGCCATAAGGGCATCCGCACCAAGTCATAGGCGAAGATCTCAAAATCCGCACCCTGAAACAGAGGAATAGGAACACCCGCAATGTTACCAAGCGCGGTCTTTATACGGGTAATTTTGAGTATATTCTGCGTAAAGACACCTTTCTCGCCAAAGACACCAAGCCATATCTTGAAGGATTCGTCGAACTGCTCTTTCTCTCGCACCAGCTCACGTATCCGTAACTCAGTATTCCAAATTTCCGCCTGAAGCTGCTGCTTTTTCAGCATTAGTGTCGGTAAATATCGTTGATACATCTTCAGTGAATCTTTCTGTTTTTTCAGCTCATTCTTCGTCAACTTTATTTTCGCCAATTCTTTCCTCCATGCTATTGTCTTATTATCCAATTTCTGGGATAATATTGTTAATTTTACTTAAATACTGTTCATAGGTCAATATTAAACCTCTCCTAACCAATCTTTTTGCTTTATTTGAAACGGCCACTATTCAACTCTTTTATTTCACAAGACTATTAAATTTTTCTTAAAGCGACTTCTCAGCTAATTCCACGTCTATATCTTTCATCATTCTTTCGCAAATTTGATAATATCCGCTGTCTGATTCATATATACCCAAAATAGAATATTTTTTATCAAAAAATCCACTCGTCTTCCACGACCGTCATCAGATGGTGCACGAGTCGTATGGAAGGGAAAATCAATCCAAAAGCGCCATTTACTTTAACACCGAAACAATCTCGCCAGATTTCCTTTCGAAGCAAATCCTTATCTCAACTGTTGTTTTGATAAGATATCTCATAAGGCGGGTCTGTAACAAGCGCATTAATAGTTCCCCTTTCTATTTTTTGTAAGCCGTAACAAGCCCAATATCCTATAGTTAACAGGGGCTTCTAATATCATTTTTCTAAAATATTAACCAATTTCTTTTGGTAGCAGACTAATAACTTATATACAAATTTATCAGGCAGACAAATAGCAATAAGTGGGAAATAGACTATGTAGAACCGACTTCCTTCTTTTCTATTCATCATCAAATATAATGTCTACCTAAATCCGAATGTTGCCTCATAAACCATAAACAGTAAAACCCTTTTCATCCTAGAAAGCTAACGCCTTTCCTTTATTAGTATCATTCCATGTCCCACTTCAAACTTCGCTTGATACAAAACATTACTTGACTCCAAGGGATTTATCTTCTCTACTATGTTTGCGTCAAAACTATGTTTACCCCATATATTCAACAAATCATGTTCGAAATAATGGCATCCCCTATGACATTTATCGTTGTATCCGTGTCATATAGGCATAAATTCACTAACTCTACTATTTCGGCCAGAACTGTTCAATCAATTCGGAACGCAGACCCGTCTCTTCAGGACTGAAGCAGTTCGCCAAAATCTCCCAGCCAAGGTCCAAAGCGCGCTCAAGTGGAATATTTACGGATAGGTCCATCATCTCTTTCTCGAACTTCGCCCCATACTTCAGGAGCTTCTCATCCCATGTCGTCATAATGAAACCCATTGCTTTCTTTTCAAGCGTATCCTTGAACGCTGAGTAGAGCTTAATCATACCATCCATGAGAGCGCGGTGGTCGGCGCGAGTCTTTCCATTAACTTGCTGTTTCAAACGGGACAAGGAGCCAAACGGCTCAATGCGCCCACCTTTAAGATAATATTGTCCCTCGGTGATATAGCCTGTATTATCCGGCACAGGGTGAGTCACATCGTCGCCCGGCATAGTCGTAACACCTAAAATAGTAATCGAACCAGCGGTCGCAAAATCAACCGCTTTTTCGTAGCGGCTCGCAAGCTGGCTGTAGAGGTCGCCCGGATAACCGCGATTAGACGGCACCTGTTCCTGGATGATGGAAATTTCCTTCATCGCATCTGCAAAGTTCGTCATATCCGTCAACAAAACTAAGACTTGCTTGCCCTGTAAGGCAAATTGTTCCGCGACTGCCAAGGACATATCCGGTATCATCAGGCATTCAACGGTCGGGTCGCTTGCTGTATGCACGAACATCACCGTACGAGAAAGCGCGCCACCCTCTTCCAATGTATCTTTGAAAAATAAGTAGTCGTCGTATTTCAGCCCCATACCACCCAGAATAATAACATCAACCTCGGCTTGCATGGCAATACGAGCGAGTAGCTCATTATAAGGCTCGCCAGAAACCGAAAAAATTGGTAGTTTCTGCGATACGACAAGCGTATTAAACAAGTCAATCATCGGAATACCCGTGCGGATCATACGGCGTGGAATAATACGTTGTGCAGGATTTACAGATGGTCCGCCTATAGGAATGAGATTCTCATGGAGAGCGGGACCTCTATCACGGGGGTCACCGGAACCGGAGAATACCCGCCCCATTAGGTTGTCCGAAAAAGAGACCTGCATGGGCTTGCCAAGGAAGCGAACCGTGTCGCCTGTGGAAATACCACGCCCACCCGCGAATACCTGTAAAGATACGATATCGTCCTGTAGACGATTGACTTCCGCGAGAGATGTACCGAAAATAGTGTCAACTTCAGCTAAGTCTCCATATTTGACACCTTCAGCACGTACCGTAATAACGCTTCCTGTAATGGATTCTATTTTATTGTATACCTTTTTCATGTGTTCTCCTTTCATTATTAAAGAGTTTAAGAGTTGAGAGTAGATTTTTTATTACAATCGTTACTTACGTTACTTATTGGCTTCAAAACTACGTTGTCAATTAACATTCTACTCTCAACTTTCATTCTCAACTTCTCATTCGCTGATAATCTTCTCCACTGTACCGTCAACACCAGACGAGCGTTCTGCAACCGCCTCTTCAATCTCTTTTTGGAGCGTCTTGAACCGCTCGCTGTCCAATGCCGAACCATTATAGTCAAGGAATTTTTGACGGAGCTTGTTGAACCATGAGCGGGCAGAATTCTTATCCTTGAATGTAAATTTTGACGCCAAAATACGCAAAACAATATCAAAAACGTGTTTCTGACGCTCTGGACTGACAGCTGCGTCAACTTCATCAAAAGAGTTCTGCTGAAAGTAAACCGAATCGAGAAAATCGCCTTTTAAGTAGACAACATAATCGTCAAGGCTCGTACCTTCCTCACCAACGACCTTCATCATTTGCTCGACTTCGCTTCCACGCCGCATGAACCCATGTGCATAGTTAATCTTTTTCTGCACGATGATGCCTTTGTATTTTGACCATGAATCGAGCGGGTGAATCGCCGGGTATTTACGAGCATCTGATCGCTCGCGGGAAAGTCCATGAAATGCACCCACGACCTTGAGAGTCGCCTGAGTAACTGGCTCTTCAAAATTGCCGCCTGCCGGACTTACCGTACCGCCGATAGTGACAGAACCAATACTACCATCCCTCAGGCGCACCAGCCCCGCCCTTTCGTAGAAAGAGGCGATAGTCGACTCCAAATATGCAGGGAATGCTTCCTCGCCGGGGATTTCTTCCAAACGCCCTGACATTTCACGCATAGCTTGGGCCCAACGGCTGGTCGAGTCGGCTAATAGTAGGATATTCAGTCCCATCTGTCGATAGTATTCGGCGAGGGTTACAGCCGTATAGACCGATGCCTCACGCGCCGCGACCGGCATTGAGGAGGTATTACATATGATAATGGTACGTTCCATAAGAGAGCGCCCTGTGCGCGGGTCAGTCAATTCGGGAAATTCCTTGAGGGTTTCCACAACCTCGCCGGCGCGCTCTCCGCAAGCCGCTAAAATAACTATATCAACGTCCGCATGTCGGCTTGTAATTTGCTGAAGCACGGTCTTCCCCGCGCCGAAAGGACCTGGGATACAGTAAGTACCGCCACGGGCCACTGGAAAGAATGTGTCAATGAGGCGTACCCGCGTTACCATAGGTTCTTCAGGTTTGAGTCTCTCCTCAAAACAGTCAATTGGGCGTTTTACGGGCCATTTGAAGGACATACAAACCGGAGTAATATTACCCTTTTCATCTTTCAGTTCTGCAATCGTGTCATGAACCTTGTAAGAACCAGCTGGTTTAATAGAAGAGACCGTGTAGATTCCGGAAAGGTTAAACGGTACCATGATGCGGTGAGTAAATGCGCCTTCCGGCGTCGTACCGAGGGTGTCAGCACGTTCTACCGTATCGCCTACCTTTACCTTAGGCATCCAGTTCCATTCTTTTTCCGGGAGTGCGTCGAGATATACACCGCGTTCCAAAAAATAACCTGCTTTTTCCGCGAGCTGGGGTAGAGGGTTTTGTAATCCATCGAACACTTGCCCCAGTAAGCCAGGTCCGACCTCCACTGCCAGCATATCGCCTGTGTATTCAAGGGTATCGCCTACCGCAATACCCTTAGTTATCTCGAACACCTGCAACTGGCTCACACCGCCGCGGATACGAATAACTTCGCTCTTTAGCTTTTTATCGCCGACCAATACGTAACCGACTTCATTCATAGATACGGTTCCATCGAACTCGACGCTTACCATGTTGCCGTTTACACCGACTACCGTTCCTTTTGTTCCAATCATTTACTATTCTCCCAATCGTTGATGTTGTCAGAAAGTTTTTAATCACCTTTCATAACATATTTCTAACTCTAAACTTCCTAGTTTTCCGACCTATCCGCGATGGCCGCGTAGAGAGTCTTGTATTCATAAAATCCATCTTCAGCTTTAAACAACGCCTTACGCTCCAAAAGTCGTAGTTTAAGCAAATAGGCATAGATTACATTTTCACTGAAATAATCAATACCCTGAAACGCCTCTATTGCCCGCCATCGTGCCTCATCAAGAAAAAGTTCCGCCTCAAGCGGAGACTCAATATTAACTGCGGCTTTCGCCGCGGCGACCGCGTCCACTGGATACTCCGGCGGCTCAACAGCCACGCCTTCCCGCTTAAGCTTTTCTTTTCGGAATCGCGCCAGCTGTAACCGTAACGTTCGATCCCAGTTTCGCCACGAATCAATGAAGGGAACATTTATATTCCCGCCCTCTCTGGGATCAAGGGTACACCAATCGAGAAGTCCCACGTCTTCAGGCGATAATTTTGCCTTACAGAGGTCCATAAAAGCGGATGTCCGCATTGGCGGAGGCGAATTGTAACTGATACTAGGGAGCTGGGCTATCAAAAAGTAATAAGCCGACATTTTTTATTATCCTTTCGCCGCTGTCTTTAGAATTTCAGCAAGACGCGGATTTAGGTAAGCAGAAAGCATATCGGCTGCGGCTGTGGCTGAAAAGTCGTAATAGGCGGAACCGTCTTTATTTGCTATACGAAAACCGTCCGCAAGGTTTCTATCCGACTTGAGTTTCACACCTTTCTTAAGCGCATCTGCGAGTTCTCTATCAAAGAATGCCTGCATTTTTTTAAGGTCTTTCTCGCTTAAAAGTACATCAAGAGAATCGCTTCCTTTCAATGCCCATGCTTTAAGAATTTCAGGGAGCGTTTTCTTCAAGGCATCTTCACTAAAGGCATCCGAGACATCTTTTAGGACAATTTTATCGAGCAACACTTGAATCTCGCCTTGGAAAGCCAGTATAAGGTTACGGGACGCTTGAGCGAGCGCCGCAACACCAGCTTTTTCCGTACGTTCCGCATCTGCTTTAGCCTTAGCGATTATACTGTCGGCTTCTTTTCGCGCCGCATCCACTATTCTCTTAGCTTCCACCTCGGCGTTTGATTTCACCTTCGCAGCCTCCGCAGACGCGGATTCAACGCCTTCTTTTTTGATTTTATCAATCAGTTCCTGTAGTTGTATATCCATGTTTTCCTCTTTAATAATGGGAATGTTTCATATTATAGCAATTTTATTTTTTTTTGACAAGAGCATTTTTAGAAAAAATCAGACAAAACGAACAGAATCGTTCTTTATCCGTGATTTTTATCAGTCTTTCCAAAAAAGATTCTTGACAAACCTAAAAAATAGTTTGATAATATATTGTGAATATACAACTTTCGCAAAAGCCGGAAATAAATCTAAGCGCTCATCTATATCAGTCTATAAAGCTTATGGAGATGCCTCTGCTTGACCTGCGCGCTAAAATCTCACAGGAACTCGAATCCAATCCTGCGCTTGAAGTAGAAAGCGACCCTATGGATATTTCTATAAACGACGCTCAGATAAATGAGGAAGACACCTATTTTGAGAACACATCCGACCCAGGCTTCATCCATAAGAACGGAGACGAAGCCTCCGACCAACAGCGAAAATTCGTGGAAGGCGTACTGACGCGATCCGAAACCCTTCAGGAACACTTGCTCTGGCAGGTGCAACTCGAACCTATTGCGCCGAATATTCGACGGCTCTGCGAAATCCTTATCCAGAATCTGGATTCAAATGGATTCCATATCACACCTGTAAATACGCTCTTGCAAGACGAAGATCAGAATCTCGTAAAAAAAGCTATGGAAACAGTACAGATGCTTGACCCTGTCGGGACCTGCGTTCAAGATTATCACGAGTCCCTGCGTATCCAGCTCGCCCTGATTCCAGACGCTCCGGGCTATGCGGTCCAAGCCCTTGATTACCTTGAGATGTTCAATAAGGGCAAATTTTCTGAAACCGCGAAGGAATTGGGATGTTCCATCAAAGATGCCCAAGACGCCTTTAGCTGTATCAAGACACTCGATCCATTCCCAGGGCAGCGATATTCTCCTAAAGAAACTCGTTTCATCATTCCTGACGCGCAAGTTATCAGAAAAGAAGGGGAATTCCGTATCATTCTAAACAACGAAGAAATACCAGTTTTAGGTATCAATCCTCTTTTTGTTAAAATCTCTGAGGAAAAGGGAGACAAGAAGGTAAGGCATTTCGTCAAAACGAATCTACGCGAGGCGCGGTGGTTCATTCAATCAATTCAGCAGAGAAACCAGTCCCTGCTCCGTGTAACACGGGCTATTGTAGAACACCAGAGGGAATTTTTTGAAAGAGGACCAGGCAATCTCGCTCCATTGACTCAGCAAGTCGTGGCGGATGAACTTGACCTGCACGAATCTACGATCTCTCGCATCGCAAATGGCAAGTATCTCCAGACCGAGTGGGGGTTATTCGGCGTAAAGTACTTTTTCACTAACGCGGTGAATAAAAACGCTGCGCAACAATATTCAAAAGAGAGTGTCAAAGCTATAATCCATGAAATGATAGAGAAGGAGGAACGCCGTTTCTCCGACCATGAAATAGCTGATTTGCTCAAGGAACGCGGTATAGCCATTGCTCGGCGGACGGTCGCCAAATACCGCAAGGAATTAGACGTAGGTCCTTCATATACGAGGTAGGGATTTGGAACGGCGAGTCGACGTAGTGCAACGACGTCTACCAACAAGAAACTCCTTTATTTCTGTTTCCCTGCTTCATATATAGCTGTTCAACATATATCAAATTTTATCTTTTAGGAGGTTTTCATGAACACTGAAATCAAAGCGGTTCACTTTACGCTTAAAGACGAAAACAGGGAGTATCTCAACAAGAAGCTCTCCCGCATCCATAATGCGGAGAACATGATAGTTGACTTGCTCATCACCCTCACCCATGATAAGGAATTCTCTGCGGAGGCTACCGTAAATTTCCGATGGGGTAAATCCATTCACGTAAAAGAGACAGAATTTGACCTTCATGCGGCCATTGATAAATTCATTGACAAGCTCGACGCATCCATCGTGAAGGAAAAAGAAAAAGAGAAACAAAAGCGATAATTGTTCAGGCGGGGATGTAGAAAGACCTTACTCCCCGTCCATCACCTTAATAATATTTTCATAGTATTGTGGAGTCGGAGGAAAAAGTACGGACGTACGCGAGTCACGCGTACGAGAAGGATCGAGGCTCGAGTACGGGAAGGATCGCGATGCGCGTACGAGCGTACGCGAGCTTCACGTACGGGGTGTCTTGGTGTCTGGCACCATCTGGCGGGGACAGGGCACCCTGTGGACAACACCCCGTATGAAGTCGTCCAGCAGGCGAAGCCCGTGTCTGACACCACGTATTGTTGCAAGTGATGTAGACGCTCGCCACAAGAGTGTCTGGCACCGTCAAAACGGGGACCGCGGCGCACTTGAATAACGTCCGTTGAGAAGTCGTCTAACAGACGAAGTCTGTGTCTGGCACCGAAGCAATTCCCGTAACAACTCCGTATTGTGGGTATGAGAAAGCGCCGAGTACTCCTCGAAGGAGCGACGTACCATGTTACGTCGAAAATAGACCATGACGATATGT
>JAIRSU010000059.1 GCA_031255285.1 Treponema sp.
GGACTTTTACATAAATTCTATTTTCTTATAATGATTCATACTATTTGTTTTTTCATTAAAAAGTCCGTCTGTACTTCATCCCCCATTATAAATGGATGTTGCCCGAATTCTTTGAATCCCATCTTCTTATAAAATTTTAATCCTTTTTCATTCCTTTCCCAAACCCCCAGCCAAATATATTCTTTTTTAACCTTATTGCCATTTTTATCGAAAAATTTATAAGATATTCTCCATACCCTTTCCCTTGATATTCTTTTTGTATATATATTCTCTCTATTTCCAATGATTGTTCATCATTAATATCAGATTGAAATGGCTTTTTATTCAATTTTATATATCCGACTATTGCTTCTTCTTTATATAAAAAATAAAAAGATGAACCATTTGATTCTATTTCTTCAGATAATTTTTTATATTATATGCCTTTTGTAAATATTTGTTCACCGTTTCTTCACTTGTAAATGATCTAAATGCGTCATAATATGTTTCAATACTAATATTTTGTAAAACATCAATTTGATGTTTATAACATTTTTTATTTTTAATTTCATCTTTTGTACCTTTGGACATTTTTCCAAGTAATATTATGTATAATTCCTGAAAGATTCATTGTATTGTATTTTACAATATATTCAATATTCCGTCAATCATTTTGAGGAAATATAAAGAAAGGAGATTGGGTAACACCTTTTTTCAAATGTCATAAACGAACGCTCATAAATACTTCCCAAAACCACTTGATAAGATAGAGAATAGTGAGTTGCTCTTATTCCCTCTCTCCATAATATATTCATTCGGCGTTACAGTCGGTTTTCATGTCGGACCGTCGTCCTTCTTGCTAATGGGTTATTTCTGCCTTTCAATACGAAAATTAAGAATGTGGACAATCTTTTGTAGGGGCGTTAGGTTTACAAGGTTAGGGATTGGCGATAAGAAGCGTACATGAGCCTGTTCCAAGACTTCAATTGCTATTTGCTTGGACATCAATAGCCACCGCCCAGATATTCGGTAATACGGGCTGCAATTATGTAGCCCGTATTTTTTAAATGGCTTAAATTTCAAGCAGTTTACTGTATGCTTCCAGCGCTTCGTCCCCAAAGTTGCCTGTAAGTACTTTTTTCGTCAGAATCTTGCCGAGCTGAACGCCCTCTTGGTCAAAGCTATTGATATTCCATACAAGCCCCTGGAACATTACCTTGTTCTCAAAATGCGCGAGCAGAGCGCCGAGCGTCGAAGGCGTCAACCGTTTGCCGAAAATCAGGCTGGACGGACGTCCGCCTATGAATTCTTTATTGGCGTTTGCGTCCTCTTTGCCCTTAGCAAACGCGACTATCTGCGCCGCAAGGTTAGCCTTGAGCTTAGCTTGGCTCACGCTTCCGTCAACAGTTATATCGTCCTTACGCTGACTTTCTATGAAACCAATGAATTGTAGCGGTACGACATTCGTCCCTTGGTGGAGAAGCTGGTAGAACGAGTGTTGACCATTGGTACCGGGTTCACCAAAAACTACCGGACCCGTGGAATAGGTGACAGGTTGACCGAACCGATTGACTCGCTTGCCGTTACTCTCCATGTCGAGCTGTTGCAGGTGAGCCGGGAAACGGGATAGGGCTTGACTGTAGGGAAGAACCGCTGTGTAGGGGAAACCAAGGAAGTTGCGCTCCCACACGCCGATAAGAGCGTCTAACAACGCCGGGTTTTTGTGGATATCTTCTTCCAAAGACAACTTATCCGTCTCGTGAGCGCCCGCCAGAATCTCTTTGAACACATCCGATCCAAAGGCAAGTGAAAGAATCACACCGCCCACGCCAGATGTGGACGAGTAACGACCGCCGATAAAGTCGTCCATATAGAACGAGTCCAAGTAGGCTTTGTTGTGAGCTAACGGACTCGTTTCGCTTGTAACGGCTACGATATGCCTGCTTGGGTCAAGCCCCTTCTCTTTGAGCTTTTCCTTGACGAAAAGCTCATTTGTCAACGTCTCCTGCGTCGTACCGCTTTTGGATACCAACACGAATATTGTCTCTTCCAAGGGGAGAGGAGTCAAAATAGCGGATGCATCGTCAGGGTCAACATTGGAAATGAACTTGGCGTTGAGTTTTCTTTTGCCTTCGACGTCTGCCCAGTTTTCAAGAGCGAGATAGAGCGCACGGGGACCCAAGTCTGACCCGCCGATGCCGATTTGTACGGCGGTCGTAAACTTCCTGCCAGTCGTACCTGTGATTTTACCTGCGTGAACCGCGTCTGCAAATGCGGAAAATCGCGCTAATTCTTGTTTGTAGAATGTTCCAAGATTTTTCCCTTCAAAGACAACGTCTTTCCCAAGCTGTCCACGAAGTAAATGGTGTAGAACCTTACGGTTTTCACCGGTATTCATGGTCTCACCATCTAACAACGCTTGATACTTGCGGATGAGTTCCTGCTCATCCGCAAGCGTCTGTAACGCCTTCAGAATTGAAGCTGTAACAGGCTTTGCAGCATAAGAATAGACAAGTCCTGTAGACATCGGCACAATGGCGCTCTGTACCCTCACAGCGTCAACCGCTTTATAATTGAAATTATTTCCTTCGTCGACAAGCGCGGAAAGCGTCTTAAACGCAGTCGTCTTATCAAAATTATTGTATTGCATAGCATCTCCTTTAGAAAAATATAGCGTATTTTGAGGGCTATTGCAATAGCAAGTATAGAAACGTGAAGGTTAAAGCTGTTTCAGCGTAAAAAAAGGAACGGTATATTTCAAGTAGTTCTCTCTTGTCTATACTACGCCGCCTAGTCTATGAATCTCTTGCTATTATTGAAGATAAGCCTTCAGCGTTCTTATTACATTGTTTATGTCTATAGGTTTGGCGATATGTCCGTTCATGCCCGATTTTAGAGCGGCGTCTATATCTTCGCGATAGGCGTTGGCGGTCATGGCGATAATTGGAACAGTCGCCGCATCTGTGCGGTTCAAGGCACGTATCATCCCGCAGGCTTGGTACCCGTCCACATTAGGCATCTGAATATCCATGAGTACGAGGTCATAGTAACCTGTTTCGGATGCTACAAACATATCGTAGGCGTTTTGTCCGTCTACCGCTTCTTCAATATCAACATGACTATCTTCTAAAAGCTCTCGTACAATGATGCGGTTGATTTCAATGTCTTCAGCAAGGAGAATATGTTTTCCTGAAAAGTCTGGTATTTCGCCGCTCTGGTCTGATCCTTCCAGTTGAATATCCGTTTTTTTCAAGACAAGGGTAAACATGAATGTCGAGCCGTGTCCCAGACTGCTCTGTACCGCAAGGTGTCCGCCCATAAGATGGACCAGGTTTTGGCTTATGGCGAGTCCTAGCCCTGTACCGCCGAAACGCGCCGATATAGAGCTGTCCGCCTGCTCAAACGGTATGAAGAGACGAGAACATTGTTCTTCGGTCATGCCTATACCACTGTCCTTCACACGGAAGGTAACACGCATATCGGACGTGGTCTCCTCTTCTAAAACAGCGGACAGGGTAATTTCACCCAATTCCGGTGTGAATTTAACCGCATTTCCCAAAAGATTTATCAAGACTTGTTTAAGACGGAGTTTGTCGCCCAGAACACTGCATACGGGAATGCTTTCATACTCTTGGGTAAAGTTGATAAATTTCTCTTGGCAACGCGACGTAATCAGGTCGGAGACCTCTTTGAATGTTTGGCGAAGCGACAGAGCCTCACTTATAAGGGTAAATTTGCCGGACTCTATCTTCGACATATCGAGTATGTCATTGATGATACCTAAAAGATGATTCGAGGCAAGGGTTATTTCATCCAGAGAAGCAATAACTTTATCGGAGACTGCGGATTTTTTGGCAATGATCGTCATACCGGTGATGGCGTTGAGGGGCGTTCTGATTTCGTGACTCATGCGTGCTAGAAAATCGCTTTTCGTCTGCGAGGCAACCTTTGCAGCCGCAGTTTGTATCTCGAGCTCCCGTGTACGCTGTTTCACGAGATATTCCAAATCTTTTCCTCTCTGGCGGTTTTTGATGAATAAAACCGCCAAAAGAACGAGCGCGGCCGTCAGAAACAGGGAGCTTGCAGTCAAATATGGCGCCAGTACACGCGCCATTTTCTCTTGATAGTCGAGAACCTCACGACTCCACCTGTCCGAAATACTCGCTGTATCTACCATCTTTTGACTCTTGTCAATGATATACGCAAGAATGGTGTTTCCGCTACCGAAACCGAAATAGGTATCATATGACCGATTGAGAATCAGATTCACTTTGAATCCGGGCTTTTCGTGATAATTAGTCAAGCTCAACAAGGTGTTATGCTTGTCCATGAGAAGATCTATTTCACCATCTTCAATATCTTTGAAAGCCTCTTCTCTGTTCTGATACACGACAAGTTTGTTATGGTTGGGGAAATACGCCTGAAAAACCGCTCCAGATATATCTCCCATGACGACACCTATTCGTTCAAGGGAAAGCCTATGCGCGTTCACGTCCGGATAATCAGCTTGTGATATGAGTATGAAATAATCGGACTGATAAGGTTTGGCAGAAAGGAAAGGAATAGCATCTTGTAGTTCAGCACTGACAAAGAGTGAAGCCTCAGCGTTTTTTATCTTGTCTATAAGAACGTCTCGCGGGGCGTTCAAATCATTTACAACAGTAAATTTGATTCCCGTCATGTTTTCTATGGTGTTCAGCACATCAAAAGCAATGCCTTGCCACTGTTTTTTCTGTTTGTTATAGAAACTCACAGGATAATTATCATATTCCGCTACAATTCGGACAGCTGTTTCCGGGGTGTTATGGTTTTCTATATAACGTAACTGTCCGGGTGAAAACAGATTGAAAAGCTTGTGGTGAAGGTATTGTTGATAGCCCTCAAGGTAAAGATCAGAGAGCTTGTCAGACGCCACGGTCTTTAAGAACTTCTGCACGATTGAAATGACGGGCTTGAGTTGCGGATTATGCGTGGCAAGACTCGTCTGACTGAAAACGACCGGAAAAAAATTCTCGGCGACGATGTCCCCGTAAGCGTCGAAAGCCGCTTCCGAGACGCCGTCATGTACAAAGGCGTCTACCTCGCCCGACTTGAGTAAACTGTAAACTTCTTCAAAGTCCCGCACATATACGGGAGTAAAATCGCTCAAATCAGCGGCTTTGATAAGTTCTTCTGCGATTCCACCCTCCCAAATAGCATAACGGTGCATTCTGTTCTTCGGCAGGTCTAAAAACCTCGGGCTGTCTAAGATACGCATGAACTTCACGGTACGCTCCGTGACATCGCCCGTCATGTAAAAGCCGCTCTTCTCCCGCTCTTGGTTTTTGGTAAGCTCGCAGGTGAAATCTATACTATCGTCCCTCAGACCATTCATGAGGTCGTCCCAATTGTAAATTTTGGGAGTAAACTGAATATCAAACATATCTGAAAGCAAAGCGCAGAAAAGCGAGGTATATCCTCCCACACTGTATTCGCCGTTGGCATCCTGTGCGGGGAAACATTCGGTAGACAAGGTCATACCGAATATGAAGCCGTCAGGATAAATTTTCTGCAATCGGCGTATCGACTCAATTTCCTCCTGTGTCACATAAGGAATCGCCTTGAATGATTCGTAAACAGGATAGGCTTGTTCCATCCCGTTCACGGCGGGTCCGCGTTCAATATCGCACGTCAATAAGAGAATCGACGATACAAACAACGACAATATTTCTATTTTCTGTATTCTGTTGTGGATGCTCATAAAATCACTCGCTTTCCGAGACGTCTACCGCTACTGTCATAACCACCTTGTATGTCTTACCTTTTCGTACGACGATTGGACGGACTATCGAATAGTCGCTCATCAGGAACTTGATCTCATGTTGCCCGGGTTCGACAGGCAGCGGTCTTGATGGATTGACGTAAACGCCGTCGATGTAGATGCGCGCATCTCCCGGCGCTTCGAATACAAGAATAGGCGTAGGATCTTGAAGCTCAACAGTGAGGGAAAGTGTTTTCCCTCGTTCTATAAAGAAGAGTCGATTCTCGTTACGGAAATATTCAGAGACGACGACTAGATGGTGGGATCCTTCTTTTAAGAGCATCTCTCCATTCACATTTTCTATCAGAACATCGTCTATGAGCAAGGAGAACGGTTTCCCGGACAACTGTTCCGGGTACCGGAAGGATAAGTTCAAAGCGCCCTCGTTGCTCATGATAGGCTTGGCGTTCAAGGTGAAACGCATCTTTTCAATTTCCTCACCCATACCTTTCATGGCCGGCGTTATTCTGAACAGAATAGGGAAGGCGTCTACGGATACACGATTCAGCGTCGTAACGTAGGGACTCGTTCTGAGTCCATGATCCTCCCGCAACGGTATCTGATAGATGGTTTGTATCTTGTTTGGAAGCACATCGAAGAATATGCGGCTGGCTTCGATGTCAGCGGCGCCCGTGTTCGGGAGCAGTTCGAGTCCCGTGTAGACGCCGACCGTGAGTCCACCTCTATAGGCAAGGTATGCCTGAGGCACAGTGAGATTGAGTTCCACGCCGCGGAAGAATCTGATGTCCTCGGACAGCGCAATGATCGTTGAACCCGTATACGAAAGCGGTATAGAAGTTCCTGCTATATTGTCCAATGAAACGAGAAGATTTCCTTCAATGAAAACACGAACTGGCTCTGCTGAAATCGCCTGAGTCTGTATCTGGATAAAGAAGAATATATATATAAGTTTTGTTTTCACCATATCCCTCCTTTTAGCAAAGCTAAATCTTACACGATGCCCGCTATTCACTTCTCCTAAATAATAATTTTCCCGGGTCTTGAGCTTTACCATTTTGACGCAACTCGAAATGCAAGTGGGGACCCGTCGACTGACCTGTTGACCCCACTCTACCGATAGGGTCGCCCACTCGGACGCTAGCGCGGCGCGCGGTTTCGACCCGCGATAGGTGTCCATAGAGGCTTGCCCAGTTTCCCTCATGCCTGACGACGACATAGTTGCCGTAAACCGCATCGTTTCCTATTTCAGTAACGATTCCGTCCTGCGCCGCAAAAACCTGCGTTCCCATAGGTGCGGCGAGGTCAAGTCCATTATGGTTATTCATGTTGCCTGTTACAGGATTCCTTCGGACGCCGAAGGCACTTGTTACGGTGAAGTAACGCAAGGGGTAACGGAATCCCCCTTTCTCTTTTTTCTCTATAGGATAAAGGAAGAAAGCCTTTTCTGTGGCGTTGAAATCTTTACCCGGAAAAAACAAGAACTGTTCGCTGCCCACTGTGATGATTTTGGCGTTTTTGTCGCCTATGCGGGCGTTGAGCATGAGCTTTTCCAATTCTGATTTTGAAGATTCAACGTCGCAGGGAACAAACAGTCCTGGTATCGTCGGTAGTAGTAATACGTCTCTATCAGCGATTTCCGACCTATGCATGATACGATTCAACGTCGCAATCGACGATTCAAAGACAACGCAACGCGCCGCTATGTTTTGAAGGTCCCTATTCGCGCCGAGTTTGTACTCATAGATAACCAGCTTCGCTGCTTCAGATTGTGGGTCGATCGGTTTAGACTGGTTCAAGACACGCTTCCGCGATTCCTGAACGTCCGCTGTATATTGTTTGAACTTGTCGTCTTCTTTTCCGTCAAGTTGTTTGATGACCGGATATGCCGCCGCCGCGGAAACAACCTCCAATATAAGACAAATGAGAAAGATTTGTTTCAAAAGATTTATCTGAAATTGGAAACGCACGAAGAAAATTTATCAGAAAAGCAAGAAAATTTCAAGAGCTGTCAGAGGGAAAAAGGGGATTACTTGTTCTTTTTTATATTACGAACATACGGACGACTCTGATGATTTTGGTAACAAGGAGCCGTCCGCGTTTAGATGAAGTTTACGCTTGAGAGATAGCCCCAGACGGACATGTACTTTCGCAAGCCCCGCAATCAGCACATAGAGAAGGGTCTATCCAACGAACGCTGTTCTTTTCAGAAATAGCCCCAGCCGGACACTCGCTCTCACAAACTCCACAATTCACACACGAATCGCTAATCTGATACGCCATGTTTTCCTCCTAAATTATCAAGAAATTATATGAGGATACCCCATACGCCGAGTCTTGTCAAGTGCTATATTTGGTATTTATGCGCGTAACTATACGTGTATTTCTGCCAAAACCAGCAGACTCTTCCACTCCCAGTCAACTGTTCCACGCTTCGCGCGTTCGGACAGAGCATTCTTCAGAAGCGCACAGCCATCCTCTCCAAGCGCATCGGACATAAACGCCCTCCACGGCGACTTTTCACTGAACCAGCCCTCGACATCCCGCGGTAGGAGAACCCGTTCTTCCTTTTGAGCAATTTCCGTTATCTCAAGCGAAAAACCCGCGTCTGTGAGACTCTTTTCCATATCAGAGCGCGTCCATATCGAATCAGCGTCTGAGTTTTGAAAGAATTCAACCTCCGCACCCCGCAGTCTGTCCAGAAATGTAGAGGAAACGCTGGGTTCGGTCGTATTATTGCGCACACAGTCTGCCAGAACCCTGGAGATTTTACCACCGTCCGCAGGCGGAGAAGCCAGAATCACAACAACGCCGTTTTTCGCCAGCAATGGACCACAAGCGGAGGCGAATCGCGACAGATTCTCACCGCGGCGGAACGGCTCACGGCTCAGGATAAAGTCAAATTCCGCGCAACCAAACCATTCTTCCGCCTGTTTTCGTGAAGGGATGGGTCCCGCGGCTATCAAAGGCTTTTCTATTTCGTCCACACCCGCACCGTTAGCCCAAAACCGTAACAGCGCGTCCTTGGACTGCCCATCTTTAACCACGGCCGCGGTTAAGCCTTCCGGTGTACGGCGCAGACTCTCCCACAGAAGCAAGCCGTCATCCGCGTTGAGTAAAAGCATCCTGCTATAGCGCGTTATGGAGCATTTCTTCAATATCGCGTCCCTATCGCGTAAAAGCAAGGCGCTTCGTCCAGCCGAAAGCCGTTTGAGCCAGCCCTCCCGCCCTTTAGATGCCGCCGACCATGTGAGAACATCCTCATGACGGGAGCCGCCCAATACAACTGCGGCTTGAATCTCCCGCTTGCGGAGGATTTCATCCCGAATTCTCCCCTCATAACCTATACCTGACGGTGTATAAAAGGTTTTGCCTCGCAACGCCGACGGCAGGTACTGTTGGGCAGCCCAATGTTCGCGATAGGCGTGCGGGTAGATATAACCATCGCCATGCCCAAAACTTTCACTGTCTCGGTTTGTATCTTTGAGGTGGTTAGGGACCTCTGCATCTTCCCGTTCGACTTCCTTGAGCGCATCGAAGAACGCCATAGACGAATTAGATTTAGGCGCGGAAGCCAGGTAGAGGCAGGCGTGGGCGAGGGGAAAAGCGCCTTCGGGCAAGCCGATACGCTCAAAGGCTTGGGCGCACGCAGACACGACACACACCGCGTAGGGGTCGGCCAGCCCCACATCCTCGCCCGCCAAAATCAGCATACGCCGAAAGAGAAACGCCGGATCTTCGCCCGCTCGTACCATTTTAGCAAGCCAGTAGAGCGCCGCGTCCGGATCGCTTCCCCGCACACTCTTGATGAACGCGCTTATGGAGTCAAAGTGATAGTCTCCGTCTTTATCATAGAGCAAGGCTCTGCGCTGTATGCTTTCCTCAGCCGCTTCCATTGAGACAAAAATCTCCACGCCTTCTGGCGGGGGCCATTGCTCAGGACTCGTTTCCACAGCCAGCTCCAGTGCGTTGAGCAAGCTGCGCGCATCCCCGGCCGACACGGCTACTAGGTGTTCTAGCGCGCCTTCCGCGAAATGGACACGCCATTTGCCGTAGCCGCGTTCTTTATCCGACAAGGCGCGTTCCGCGGTTTTCAAGAGCGCATCCGCGTCCAGAGATTTAAGTTGAAATACCCTGCTTCGGCTGACCAAGGCGCGGTTGACCTCAAAAAACGGATTTTCCGTTGTTGCGCCGATAAGTATGAACACACCGTTTTCCACCCAGGGAAGGAGTGCGTCTTGTTGCGCCTTGTTCCAGCGGTGCACCTCATCCACGAAGAGAATAGTACGTTTACCATAGAGACTCTTACGCTCGCCCGCACGGTCAATCGCCTCGCGAATGTCTTTCACTCCTGTCAGCACGGCGTTGAGGCTTTCAAACGCGGATTTTGTGGAGTTAGCGATGACGCGGGCGAGGCTTGTCTTGCCTGTACCGGGCGGTCCGTAGAATATGACGGACGAAAGCCTGTCCGCCTGTATAGCCCGACGCAAGAGCCGTCCTTTACCCACGATGTGATCCTGTCCTATCACGTCGTCAAGCGCTTGCGGGCGCATACGGTCAGCGAGAGGGCTGTCGTTTGTTCTTGTGGAATTTGAAAAAAGATTCATCGCTTTCATTTTACAAAAAACAAGGAGATTGGCAAGGGCTGGATGAAAGATTATTTCAGACTCGGCCCAGGGTAAAGTTGAGATGTCCATAAAAAGCCCGCTCCAAAGGGAACGGGCTTGCCGCAGAAACTTGTCAGGCTATTTTAGCCAGAACTCAGAACGCTTTGAAGCAGATTCGCCATCAGCCCTCTGGAGCCGCTTTAGCGGCGGGGCAAACAGTCTTGTTAGGCGAAGTTGGACATACTTTATTTCAAAAATATATTTCTTACTATTAATTTCTCTTCTACATTTAATCCATTCTGCATGTCTTCACTAATAAGCATACTACATTCTGAAAACAACGCGCTCCCAACTATTATACTGTCCCAAAACGAAAATGAATATTTTTCTCGTAATGATGACGCCGTTAATACTATTTCCTTTGTAAAACCTTGTATTGTACACGTCTTACATAACTGTTCAATATATTTTCTTATTTCAAATTCTGTACATTTATATCTCAATAATGTGTTTGATACTTCGTTTATTATTTGCCAGGAAATTACAAAAACAACATCCCGATTATTCTGTGATAGATATTCTTCTGCGATCTTATATTTTTCGTCATCATCATGGAGATAAAGATATACCCATATATTAGTATCAATGAATATTTTGTCTTTCATAGCATTCCTCACGGCTAAATTTATAATTTTTAACCCTTTTTCTATTTTCCGATGCCAGCCGTAAAAGCGCTTCGATATTTTTTTCTTTATCTTTTGCTGAGATAAATTCTATAATGTCAGATAATTCCTTTTTAGTATCTGATTTTACTATTATAGTATTTGAGTCTAATGTCATTGTTTCATACATATAAATATCCTCCGGTAATTTACCTTAATGACTTAATTTGTTTTTTGCAAGTGTCTAGTCTAGCAGATACCACCTATTTGACAGTATAGGCGAAACTCCCGTGGTGTGTCAACTGTAAAGCTGACGGCGCTACGGAAAGCGTCTTTCACACCCTAAAAAAAGCCCGCTCCAAAGGGAACGGGCTTGCCGCAGAAACCTGTCAGGCTATTTTAGCAATAACTCAGAACGCAGGGCTGGTAAGCAGGGGGGTAAACCATGTTTTGAAACAGACACGCTGTCAGTCTTCTGGAGCCGCTTTAGCGGCGAAACAAACAGCCTCGTTAAACGACGTGGGACCTGTTATATTTTTAATAATACTTCTTCTTTAATTTTCACATTTTTATCTTTTGGGTATGTTTTTATTTCTAATCCCATGCCCAAACTATTTAAATATTCAACCAAAGTTGATATTTTTATATCCCGCCGTTTTTCAAGGCGCGAAACAGAGGTCTGACTGAAATTACTTATTTCATTTTGTTTTAGCCCTCGCTTCTCTCTTAATTGTCCAAGTTTTATTGCCAATATTTCCTGTTCAGACTTTATCCGGGCTCTTTGAACAGCCTCGGGAGTCATCATTGCCTCCATTGCCTCAATTGCGGTTTCTGACGGTTTACTCATTTTATTTCCTCCATTCATATTCTTTATATTTTCCCATCAATTCTTCTGCTCTTTTGATAAAATCTTTATAAAATAATTTTTCATCTTTGCCATTTTTATCACCACCTGCTAATATAATTCCCTGCCGTTTTTTATTAAAATAATATGCTATTCTAAAAGTATGTCCATTTGTTCTTGCCCTTAATTCTTTCATATTACTCGTTTTTGAACCATGCAGTGTGTCGGCATAAGGTCTTGACAATTCAGGTCCGAATTCCCTCAATAAATGAACTTTTACAAGGATTATTTCTTTATCATGTTCAGACAATTGAGAAAACCATTCCAAATA
>JAIRSU010000057.1 GCA_031255285.1 Treponema sp.
TGTGTCGGTCTCGGGCAACGGAGGCAAAGGTTCACACAGGCGCGATAGCGCGTGTGTCTGACACCAGAGAAAGTGTCGGGCGCCGAGTGGTGGGGGCGTGCGTAAGCGCACGTCCCCGCGATTTTTTTGTACGGGTGTCTGGCACCACAGGCATAGGTTGGCGCCGGCGCGAGAGCGCGGGTGTTCGGGTGTCGGGCGCCGGAGGCATAGATTGACACCGGCGCGGAAGCGCGGGTGTCTGACACCAGAGAAAGCGCGGGTGTCTGACACCAGAGAAAGGGTCGGGCGCCGAGTGGCGGGGGCGTGCGCAAGCGCACGTCCCCGCGATTTTTTTTGTACGGGTGTCTGGCGCCGTGAAAGTGTCTGGCACAGGCGGAGCCTGTTCTAGGACTTCATACGGGCTGTTGTCTGAAAGGGGGCAACGGCGATACCGACTAGCGGGTGGAATACAATGGGAACGGTCGAAAAGGGAAATAAGCGAGTGGACGTTTGATAAAAACAGCACTCTCCATCGCTGACGCATGGTGAAAAACAGTGTATATCGCGAAACATCATGCCTCGTTTCATAAAAATCCCTCTTGACCTTTATGGCGAATATGCTTTATGATAAAATTCAGTCGTTGAATCTGTGTTTTACGACTAATTACTTTAACATATAAGGAGAAGACTGTGCCCTGTGGAAGAAAGCGTAAGTTGCAGAAAATTGCGACTCATAAAAGAAAGAAGAAGCTTCGAAAGAACCGTCATAAGAACAAATAGCGGACAGTGGAAGCCAATAGTTCTTGAACTATCTCCTGCAAAGATGCATCAAAGTTAACATAACAACCGAGTCTTTGCGGGAGATATTTTTAATATCTTTTAATAATGACAAATATTCTGTCAACCGTCCGCGGTCCTGATGATTTGAGGCGTTTAACTTTTACAGAACTCGCGGAACTCGCAGTTGAAATTCGCAAAACTATCATAGCGACGGTAAGCGAAAACGGTGGACATTTGGCGTCGAATCTGGGAGTCGTGGAATTAACCATCGCTTTACACCGTGTATTTCATTCGCCAGAAGACAAAATCGTTTTTGACGTTGGGCATCAGTGCTATACGCATAAACTGCTCACGGGGCGGCGGGAGCAGTTTATGCTCCTCAGACGGTCAGGTGGGCTGTCCGGCTTCCCCAAGCGGTGCGAAAGCGTTCATGACCCATTCAATACGGGACACGCTTCAACTTCTATATCAGCCGCCATCGGTCTCTTGGCCGGCGAAAGACTCCGCGGTGGTAATGACAGAACGATAGCAGTCATCGGGGACGGCGCTTTAACTGGAGGTTTAGCTTACGAAGCTCTCGCACACGCGGGGCAGCTCTCGCTCCCGCTTATCGTTGTCCTTAACGACAACAAGATGTCTATCAGCCCCAATGTGAGTGGTCTCTCAAAATATCTAAGCCGCCTTTCCATGAAGGCGAAGTATCAAAGCTTCCGCCGTAATTTCGATTCTATCGTTCAAAATATCCCCCTGTTCGGAAAATCTCTGTTCAAAGGTGTAAATCGTGTGAAACGCGCGGTCAAAGCTATCTTTTATATGGATAACTTCTTCGTGGATTTGGGCTTTGAGTACGTGGGACCCATAGACGGACACGATGAACCGCAACTAGAAAAAATCCTTCATGACGTCAAGAAGCTCGACCACCCAGTTGTCGTCCACGTTATCACTAAGAAAGGTAAAGGTTACCGATTTGCCGAGAGAAATCCAGATGTCTACCACGGGGTCCCCTCTTTCTCGGTTGAGAACGGTATCGAACTTGTAAGAACCAAAAAGAAGTACGGAGGGCGCCTATTCACCGACGCCTTCAGCGATAGTATCGTGGAACTCGCCTCCCACGACGCGCGAGTCGTCTCCATAACTGCGGCTATGGAGAATGGCACGGGATTGACGCTTTTCAAGGAAAAATTTCCCAGCCGCTTTTTTGATACGGGTATCACGGAGGAACACGCAGTAACATTCGCCGCAGGACTCGCGCTACAGGGATTCAAGCCTGTCGTTGCTATATATTCAACCTTTATCCAACGGGCGATGGATCAGATTATCCATGATGTGAGTCTGCAAGAAGCAGGCGTTGTATTCTGCCTTGACCGTGCAGGCTTTGTCTCCGGAGATGGTGAAACCCACCAGGGACTTTACGACATCGCACTCTTCCGAACCGTCCCAGGTATGACCATCCTCGCGCCAGCCTGCCGGGATGAGCTTAAGGCTATGCTCCACTATGCGCTGTCTCATTCTACGCCGACGATGGTGCGGTACCCCAAAGCAATCCAACCTGACGATTCGCTTCCCTTCGCCGCTCCCATAGAGACGGGCAGAGGGGTGTTTACACGGCGAATCGGCGGTACGGTCTGCATCGCATTCACCGGGGGGCTCTATACTCAAGTTCTCGATGCCGCGAATCGCCTCTTTGAACAAGGTGTCGCCGTGGACCTTTACAACCTCCGTTTCCTCAAGCCTGTGGACGAGGATTACTTAGTATCTCTTGCAAATGCTTACAAAGCTTTCGCCGTGGTTGAGGAAGGAATAAGCGCGGGCGGTTTCGGTGAATACACCGCGTCTCTCGCTAGACAATGTGGTTGTTCAACCTGCTTGCTGACTCTCGCAGTCGCGGAAAACGCCGCTACGCTCGGAACCCGCGAGGAATTGTTGCGCCTCAATGGACTTGACGGTGCAAGCATAGCCGCGGCCGTCTTAAACCGTCTCTAAAATATCTTGAAAACAATTCTATGTTATGTTATACTTGTAACGAATGAAAACAATAAGGAAAAAAGAAAACGATTTCTTTCATGGTGTACGGATTCAAACAGAAAAATTATTATCCCGCCGTAGAGCGCTCAAGAGAATCAGACGAGAGAAGCAGAAGCTCAAGAACCCGGTATTTGATTGGGTGGAGTCTTTTATTTGGGCCGCTTGTATGGTGCTTCTCATAAACCAGT
Organism: Treponema sp.; assembly: GCA_031255285.1. Classification (GTDB taxonomy): domain Bacteria; phylum Spirochaetota; class Spirochaetia; order Treponematales; family Breznakiellaceae; genus JAIRKH01. Next base: position 2,973 of record JAIRSU010000057.1, read on the forward strand.
ATTTGATTCAAGCCTATCAGATCCCATCTGGCTCTATGATAGACACTCTGCTCATACGCGACAGGATTTTTGTCAACAAACTGGTTTTTGGACCTGAATTGTTACCCGGACTGTGGAAACTGCCAAGTCCCATAAAACCCAAGCGCAATGATATCATTATCTTTGAAAACCCTTCCTATATTTCACGAGGACCGGCGTTTGACATCGCCCAGCGCATCATCTATATGCTTACTCTGTCCCTTGTTGACATAGATCGCGACGAGAACGGGGAGCCAAAGGCGCATTTCCTCATAAAGAGAGCCGCAGGCATGGGCGGCGACCGATTCAAGCTGGAGAGGGGGGATTTCTTCATACAATTCTCAGGAACAGAATCGTGGATAGCGGAAACAGATTACAACCGTCAGCTTGGTAAAACCCACCGCTTGAGTCGTTTGATGCCTCAAACCGATTATGCTGCCTTACTTGCCGCAGGTAAGGCAGTGGGCTATTCGGACATCGGTTTACGTCCGCCGCAGAAACTGCTTGACGATGCGAGCGGCGCTCAAAACCTACGGTATGCGGACTACTTGGCATACGACCGCGCGCGTCTGCAAGTCTTACGTGGAGCGCAACCCGATGTCGAGCGGTACCGTACCGCCCTTGCTCGCTACGATTTAGGTTGGTATGTACCGGAAAACCATATCCTGCCGCTCGGTGATAATCGTGATAATTCTCGCGACGGCAGATATTTCGGAAGTATCAACAAAAATAAAGTACTGGGGCAAGGAGCATTCATCTACTGGCCCTTGAAGCGCATCGGAGGCATTAAATAGCCCTATGGGTAAAAAACTAAGATACTCTTACACGGAGAAAAAAGAACAGAGCAGGCGGGTCTTCACGGTTCTTATGTATTTATTAGTCTTTTTTGTCCTCTACGCCTCCTTCACTTCTTTTATTCTTTCGATGCGGAGTATGGAAAGCAACAGTATGCAGCCCAATATACACGTGGGAGATAGATTCATATTCTCCTCGTACTTGCTTTATTCGCCAGACCTACAGAGAGGAAATATTGTGCTTTTTGATATAGGAGAAGGGAGAAAGCGCAACTTCTTTGATATCCTACTTGACGAAATCATTAGATTTTTCACCTTTCAGCAGATGAGTGTAAATAAACCGGGAAACAGTTTCTATATCAAGCGGGTTATCGCTTTGCCGGGCGATGAAGTATCTATGACGAATTTCATCATGCGGGTGAAGCCCAAAGGCAGCCTCTATCAAGGTACAGAATTTGAAATATCCGAGAAATATTATGACGTAACCATTCCTCAAGTGCCTGCACTGTGGGATGAATCCCTCCCCTTTCACGGCAACATGGACACGCTCACGCTGGGGGAAAATGAGTATTTCCTCCTCTCTGACGACAGGAGTAACACCAACGACTCTCGCAACTGGGGACCTGTCCTCAGCAGTAGTATCAAGGGGCGCGCCCTCTTTCGCTACTGGCCGCTTACTCGAATCGGCGTGCCTTGAGCCTATTCTGTGGCGAGCCAGTTGTTCACCTTGAATGTCTGCTGTACCTCACGGAATTTATCGGACTGCCGGTAGAATATGTCAACAAGGACCGGGTCAAAGTGGGTTCCTCCGCCTTTCACGATGCTCTGCGTTGCATTCTCGTGACTATTCGGTACTTTGTAGGAACGTTGCGACGTGAGCGCGTCATAGACGTCGGCAATAGCGAGAAGCCGTCCGAGCAAGGGAATATCCTCGCCTTTAAGCCCATTAGGGTACCCCTTGCCGTCCCATCTTTCATGGTGTGTGCCGGCAAAGACCTTCGCGTAATCCAAGAAATCACAGACGGAAGCTTCACGTTCCATTTTCTCGATGATTTTGACCCCCAGGGTAGGATGCTGTTTTATCACCGCGAATTCTTCACTTGTGAGAGCCGCTGGTTTTTGGAGAATCTTATCTTCTATCGCAATCTTACCAATGTCGTGTAGCTGCGAGGAACGGGCAAGCAGATCTACATTCCAGCCTTTCGTCATATCTGCATAAAGTCCACTGTCCAGCAGCCCTATAACCATGATTCTCAGGTAAAATTGAATGCGCTCTATATGACCACCTGTGATATAATCACGACTTTCAATCAAGTTCGCCATGGTTTTAAGAATAGCGTCCTGTAGCTCTAAAACCTGTTTTGTCCGTTCATCTACTAGTTTCTGTAGACTTTCGTTGAATTTTCGTAACTCCTCCCGCTGTTCCCTCAAAGTATTCTGCTGGGACTGTACAAGCAGGTGAATCTCAACCCGCTTACGCAGTATAGGAGGTGAAAATGGCTTTGATATATAGTCAACCGCGCCGAGAGTCAATCCTTTCATTTCGCTTTCTACGTCGCTTTTACCAGTTAGAAAAATAGTGGGTATTCGCTGAGTAGAAACATTTTTTTTCAAGATTTTGATAATTTCGAAACCGTCCATTTCCGGCATATTAATATCAAGAAGGATGAGATCTGGCTTGTTGCGTTCGAGGAGTTCAAACATTTTCTTCGCTGAAGGAGCGGTAAATACGTCGTACTGTTCCATCAGCGCGTTCTTGCCTATCTTGAGATTCGCTATGTTATCGTCAACTATCATAATGGTTCCACGGTCTGCCATGTATTCTCCTTAGATAAGGGCGGTCTGTGAACTATCATCCACCTAAAAGCGGATGGCTTCTTGCTTCAACCGCCAAGCTTATCTGCTAAAACAAAGCCTTAACAGCCAACAATGTCTATGTCCACTAATTTCTCGTCTTACATATAGACTTTACACGTTTGCAACTTACACTTTTCACGTGTTGCCGCGATAACGGCTTTAATTTTGTCCAGGCTTTGATTCTCTGTCATAATAAACACCTTAGTCGGCGGGCTTTCATCCTAAAGAGCAGGAAGTTTTCCCGCTTATCTTTATAAAAGATAAAGTGTAATAGTAACATAGAGAACAGGGATTTTTTCTGAAATGATAATCTAGTACTTTCAAACACTCCATTATTCTCTTATCCTCACCCATCCCAAAAACAATTGAGGCTCTACCGAGCTACTTTTCCAAACGGAACACCAAACCCGACTTATCCATAGCGGCGTCGACCTGTACCCTATCGCCATCCTTGATTTTGCCGGAAATGACAGCCTTGGCGAGCGGGTTTTCCAGCTCTGCCTGAATCGTCCGCTTGAGTGGACGTGCTCCGAAAAGCGGGTCAAAGCCCCGGTCCGCCAGCAAATCTTTAGCATTTCTGGTAAGAAATAGCGTGATTTTGCGCTCTGCAAGACGGTTCTCCAGATGTTTGAGCTGAATATCAACAACTTTGCGAATTTCCTGTAGTCCCAGTCGGTTGAATGTTACTATTTCGTCAATACGATTCAGAAATTCCGGGCGAAAACTCTGCTTTAGCAGTTCCATCAGACTATCTTTCAGCGTATCCGGATTCTTTGTTTCCAGGACGATATCAGAGCCGAGGTTGCTTGTCATGATGATGATGACGTTCTTGAAATTAACCACCCTCCCCTGCCCGTCTGTAAGCCTGCCGTCATCCAATATTTGCAGAAAGACATTGAAAACTTCACCGTGCGCCTTTTCAATCTCGTCAAAAAGGATGACGCTATAAGGTCTGCGGCGTACCGCTTCGGTCAGCTGACCGCCCTGTTCATAGCCCACGTAGCCCGGCGGTGCGCCGATAAGCCGACTCACCGAATGCTTTTCGCCATATTCGCTCATATCAATACGGGTAAGCGCCTTCTCGTCATTAAAAAGAAAATCTGCCATCGTTTTAGCAAGCTCGGTCTTACCCACCCCAGTGGGACCAAGGAACAGAAACGAACCCAAGGGACGGCCCGCATCAGAAAGCCCGGCTTTGTTGCGGCGGATAGCGTCCGACACCGCGTTCACCGCCGCCGCCTGCCCCACGACTCTCTGCTCAAGCACCTTTTCCAAATCCAAATACTTCTGCATTTCCGCAGAGAGCATCTTTGATACTGGAATTCCGGTCCACGAAGCCACTACATCGGCAATATCCTCTTCACTCACCTCCTCACGCAAAAGGGCGGCGTCTTCCTTACGCGCTTCCATAGCCGCGGTCAATTCCGCGAGTTTCTTTTGCGCCTCTGGAATCTTGCCGTATTTGATTTCTGCGGCGCGGTTCAGATTCCCGTTACGCTCTTGCTGCGTCTCCTCAATTTTCAGCTCTTCAATACGCTGTTTTAAGCCGCGCACATGCTGAACCACACTCTTTTCACGCTCCCACCGCGCCCGCATAGCGTCCCGTTCTGCGGTTGTTTCGTGCAATTCCCTCTCCAGTTTGGCGAGACGCTCACGGGAACCAGCGTCCGTCTCACGAGAGAGCGCCTGATGTTCGATGGACAGTTGCAAGAAGCGGCGTTCCAGTTTGTCGAGTTCCGTAGGGCGGCTGTCCAATTCCATCTTCAGTCGACTGGCCGCCTCATCAACCAAGTCAATCGCCTTATCTGGCAAAAAACGGCTCGTAATGTAACGGTTAGACAAGTTTGCAGCCGCAACAAGCGCCTCATCCTTGATACGGACCCCATGGTGAACCTCGTAACGCTCCTTTAAGCCGCGTAAAATAGCGACCGTATCCTCAACAGACGGTTCCGTCGTGAGGATTTGCTGAAACCGACGTTCCAGAGCCGCGTCTTTTTCTATATATTTGCGATACTCGTCCAAAGTCGTCGCGCCTATACACCGCAATTCACCGCGGGCAAGCGCGGGCTTCAGCAGATTTGACGCATCAGTCGCTCCTTCAGCCGCGCCTGCGCCCACGAGGGTATGCAGTTCATCGATGAACAAGATAATCTTACCGTCAGACGCCTGTACTTCACTGATGACCGCTTTGAGCCGCTCTTCGAATTCGCCGCGGAATTTCGCACCCGCGACTAATGCGCCCATATCCAAGGCAAGTAATTTTTTCCCTTTCAAGCCTTCCGGCACATCGCCCGCGACAATACGCCGCGCGAGCCCTTCAGCGATAGCCGTTTTCCCTACGCCCGGCTCGCCTATCAGCACTGGATTATTTTTAGTGCGCCGTGACAACACCTGCATCACCCTGCGGATTTCTTCATCTCTGCCAATAACCGGGTCAAGTTTTTCCTGCCGCGCCAGTGCAGTCAAGTCGCGGCAATATTTATCAAGGACCTGGTACCTGTTTTCAGGACTCTGGTCCGTTACGCGCGCGTTGCCGCGCACAGCTCTCAAAGCGGACAGCACCGCATCTTTGGTAACCCCCTCTCTAACCAAGAACCGTCCTACGCCACTGTCACTCGCTGCTATAGCAAGCAGGATATGTTCAGTGGACACATATTCATCCTTGATCGCCTGCGCTTCGGCTTCGGCTTTTGCCAAAATCCTATCCGCTCCAGATGAAAGATAAAGCTGTACAGCTTCCCCGAACATTTTCGGCGTTTTCTCAACCATTGTACTGACATCCGCAATGATTTTTTCAGGACTTACGCCTATTTTTTCAATGACCGGTCTGACAATACCATCCTCCTGCCGTAAGAGAGCCAAGAGTATATGCGCTATCTCAATTTGAGAATGGTCGCCTTTTTGAGCGATGCCGGACGCCTCATTAAGCGCGTCCTGCGCTTTAATAGTAAATTTCTCCATATTCATAATGAAAGTATACGACGCTTTTCGCAAAAAAGCAAATTTTTATTTCCCGTCAAGATGACTCGCGCAGACTTCGTCAGACTGTACCTATGCGGTGCCAGACACAGGCTTCGCCTGCTAGACGACTTCATATGGAGTGTTGTCTGAAGGAAGTCCCGTTGTCCCCGTTTTGACGGTGACAGACACTCTCACGCACCGTGAGTCGGGGCGCTCTCAGGGCGCATCTCGCGACCGCGACTTGCGCAGACTTCGTCTGTTTTCACGGTGACAGACACCCTATGAAGTTCTAGAACAGGTCAAGATGGGCGGAAGCGCGGCATAAGGACAGGCGCTGACCTCCAGCACTTGAAGACGAGCGTCTCCAGCACTTGCAACAATACGTCTGTAACACTTGCAACAGAGCGTGGCGCCAGACACAGGCGGAGCCTGACGGACGACTTCATACGGGGCGTTATTCGAAAAGGGGCGCCGCGGTCCCCGTCAAGACGGTGCCTGACACAGGCGAAGCCTGCGGTGCCAGACACTTTTGCTTACCTTACGCATTAAGAAGTC
>JAIRSU010000102.1 GCA_031255285.1 Treponema sp.
GATGCGAAGATGGCGTTCCAATTCAAAGTACTTTTTGCTGTAAATTAGGAGGAAAAATGTGCAAGAAAATTGCTGTTTGTTTATTGTTTGTTTGCGTAGAGCTTAATGCACAAGAAAGAATTTGGGAGAAGCGAAACGAGAGGAAGGATGATGCCGAGACCATTGTAGAGTTGACATCTTCCGATGGGTTGGTCTGTCGCGTTGTTTCCACTAATGGATTGACTGATTCGGAGGTGCAGGTTATTGGCAACAGTCTGAACGCCGTGTGGGCTATTCCTGGAATGCGAGGAATCGAAGCTTCAGCACGCATGGATGAGAAGGGTAGTGGGGGATTTCGGCTCGTTGTATATCCTGTTTCATTTATGAACAGTGACGAAGAATTGAGTGGCTATTTCCCTTCTGGCATGGCGTTTTACTTCCATACGAGTCTTTTCTACGATATTTCTATGAAAGTGGGTGATTTCATGCCAAAAGTCACCGGTGCGTTTGTATCGCCTGAAGGCTTAATTAAGCACGTTTCAGCCGCAATTTTGATGCCGGAGATGTATATGTTTGACCAGTCTCTTTTTGGTCGCATAGACCGTCTCGAAAAGGCGCTCATAGCGGCACTTGCCAAATCTGCACCGAAGGCAGGTGTGTCTTCAGAAACAACCCTTGCAATACTAAACGAATATAATGCTATCCCCAATCAAAATTCGGAAATGATTTTTGTTGCGCTGAAGAAGAAAGGTTTCAAAACGAACATCAAAGAAGTACGGGCTGTGTTGTGGACATATTTCGGTGCTTTTTAATTACGGCTGGCAATATTTTGTTCATTAGACAGAATAATTATTATCATCAGTAAAGTCTTTAACGGTATTAAATGTTTGTCCGCGAACTGAAAGATCCGCTTATTTGCTTGAGGAGAAAAACACTCGAAAAACGCGAAGACTTCAAACAAATGGTGACTAAATTTTCTTCAGCTGGTATTATTAACGTTGCGGATTTGTTGCTTTACTATCCCCGTGAATGGTCGGACAGGACTCACATTGTGCCCCTTAAGGATTTTGATAAAAAAGATGGCAAAGGCAGAAAAATAACCGTTTGTACCATGGCGAAGGTCATCGCTCACGACTGGGCCGGCTTCGGCATGAAACGAAGTCTTAAAGTTCATATTGAAGATAAGACAGCCCGTGCGGTATTGATGTTTTGGAAATATCAGGAAATTTACAAAAGAAGCCTGCCTGTAGGCCAAAGTTTTTGGATTTCCTGCAAATTTTCCTATAATACACGATATGGAGAGATCCAATCTGCTTCAAAAATCGTCTATAAACATATTGTGAGTGAAGATGCATTCAAAAAACAATTTCCTATTTACTCATTAGTCAAGGAAATCTCGCAAAAAGAAATAGAATCGCTCATAAAACTGGTTTTACGGCAATATGCTACATCCATTGAAGATGAGATCCCTCTATTTTTACGCGAAAAGTACGGATTTCTGCCGAAATCCACAGCTTTAATGGTGATTCACTCTCCATCAAAATCGGAAGAGTTGGAAAAGGCGAAAAAAACCCTGATTTATGAGGAACTTTTTTATCTGGAGATCATGATTGGGAAGAAGTTTATGACACGTAAGGTAAAACGGAAGGAAGGTAAGGTAAAATCTGGCTTGCAAAAACATCTGCTTGAACGGTTACCGTTTTCCTTGACCGTAGGACAGAGTCAGGCAATAAAAGAAATCAACAACGATATGGATGGAACCTTCCCTATGGCACGGCTTTTGCAAGGCGATGTCGGTTCGGGCAAGACGTTGGTAGCCTTTCTCGCCTGCCTCCACGCTATTGAGAACATGGGGCAAGTTGCGCTTATGGCACCTACGGATCTATTGGCACGCCAGCACGCGGAAAATGCGGCAAAACTCCTTGAACCGCTCGGTGTGAGGGTTGCTTTTCTCACTGGTAATATGAAAGCCGCGGGACGTACCCAATTGCTCAAAACCCTCGCTTCTGGGGAGATTGACTTGATCATCGGCACACACGCCCTCTTTTCAAAAGATGTTGTGTACCGCAACTTGCGTCTCGTAGTGATTGACGAGCAGCATCGGTTTGGGGTTTTACAGAGGCAGGCAATCATGGACAAGGGTGGTAGCCCGGATCTCCTGATGATGAGTGCCACTCCAATTCCTCGCACCCTAGCAATCACCGTGTTCGGGGACCTAGATGTATCAATCATCCGCGATATGCCACCCGGACGTAAACCCATTGAGACGCATCTAGCACGGGAGTCAAACGAGGCGAAGGTTTACGATTTTGTCAGACAGCGACTTGCGGAGGGGACGCAAGTGTATTTCGTGTATCCATTGATAGAGGAAGGAGAGCAAGATTTGAAAAACGCATCATCAATGGAAGAACGGCTTGCTCGCGAGGTATTTCCCGAATATCAGACCGCGCTTGTCCATTCTCGTCTGGATGACGAGAAAAAACGCCAAACGATGGAAGCGTTTCGTAAGGGGGATGTACACATCCTCGTTGCGACCAGCGTCGTAGAGGTAGGTGTTGATGTGCCTAATGCTACGTGTATGGTAATTGAGCACGCGGAACGATTTGGGCTTTCGGCCTTGCATCAACTGCGAGGACGAGTAGGACGTGGTTCCGCTCAGTCTTACTGTTTCCTTGTGTACTCAGATGAATACACCGAAGATGCCAGAACTCGCCTCATGGTGATGTTTGAGAACCAAGATGGCTTCGCTATTGCAGAGGAGGACCTGAAACTCCGCGGTCCGGGACAGATAATGGGTTTCGAACAATCTGGTTATGTAAAACTAGGAATGGCGGACATAGTTCGGGATTCCGCCGTATTGGAGCAGTCTCGTGCCGATGCATTTGCTATACTTGAGAAAGATCCCGGGTTACTTCTACCCGAAAACCTCGTAATATCCACGGTACTGGAACGCTGTCCGCCGTGGGAAGACGTTATTTTTTAACAGTACCGATTCACACTCGTTCTCAGCGATTACACCAGCGTCCTTGCAATATGCGCGATATCTGCGAATACCCCACCGGCCGTTACTTGAGCACCTGCGCCTGGTCCCTTGATGACCATCGGCAGAACCGCGTAGCGGTCACTCGTAATAACCACCATGTTATCCGCGTCAGTGAGAGAACGAAACGGACTGTCTTTACCCTCTGCGCGCAGGCTAATTTTGGCCGCACCGCGCTCTATAACCGCAATATAACGAAGCTCTTTGCCCGCCTTTTGCGTCTCTAATCGACGGCGTTCAAAGTCTATATCAGCCTTTTCCAGCTCCTGCCAAAATGCCTCCACATCCGGCGCAGAAAAACACGCAGGGGGTAGAATCGGTTCAATGGAAACCGCCGAAAATTCAAGCGGTATACCGCACTCACGAGCAAGCACCAGCGCCTTACGTGCCACATCCATCGCATTCAGGTCGTCCCGCGGGTCAGGCTCTGTGTACCCCCTCGCCTTGGCTTCCCGCACCAATGCTGAAAAAGACTTAGATCCATCAAAATTGTTGAAGATAAAACTCAGGGTGCCAGAAAGTACAGCTTCAATACGGTTCACACGATCCCCGGATAGAAACAGGTCGCGCAAGGTAGAAATCACAGGTAAGCCTGCGCATACCGTAGTTTCATAAAGATAAGGAATACCACGATCACGCGAATAATCGACCAATCGGTGGTAATAGTCAAAACTACCGGAATTGGCGCGTTTATTTGGCGTAACAATGGGAATCGCAGAAGTAAGGATAACCTCGTATTTTGCGGCAATGGCATCACTCGCGGTACAGTCGCAAAACGCCGTGTTCGGCAGGTTAAAGACCTTCATCCGTGCGATGAAGGCGTCTATGTCAAACGGTTCGCCCTCCCCTCTTCCCTCCGCATTGAGGCGCGTCTTTGCGGTTGCAAAATCAAGCCCTTCAGGAGAAAAAAGCATCCATTTAGAATTCGCGACACCTGCCAAATTGACGCGGATTCTATGTTTATCCGCCAGAATCTCACAATGAGATGCAAGCTGTTCGAGCAATGTGCCGCCGATAAGCCCTGTTCCCACAAGGAAAAGATTGACTGAACGCGCTCCTGATAGGAAAAACGCCTCGTGAATGGCGTTAACCGCCTTTGCCTCATCCTCTTTTCTGATGACTGCCGAGATGTTCAGTTCTGACGAACCTTGGGCGATAGCAACGACGTTGATCCCATTGCGCCCCAGCGCATGAAAGACTTTGCCTGAATTACCAGGTGTTTTCCACATATTACTTCCCACGACCGCTATGATTGCCAAGTCCATCTGGATTTCAATCGGTTCGATAAGTCCTGTCTGCATTTCACCAGCGAATTCCGTCTCAAGTGCGGCTTGGACTATTATAGCGTCTTTAGGCAGAACGGCGAAACAGATAGAGTACTCACTGGAACTCTGAGTAATCAGGATAACGTTGATGTTTCTTCGTGCAAGCACCCCGAAGAGACGAGCGGAGAATCCTGCGACCCCGACCATACCAGAACCCTGCACACGCACAAGAGCGGCTTGGTTCATTGATGTAACGCCACGTATAAGAAAATCGCCGTCTTCTGCATTATTCTTAATCCACGTACCGCCGCCCTGTGGATTGAAAGTATTGCGTATCCATATAGAGACGCCTTTTTCGAGCGCGGGACGCACAGTGGGTGGATACAGTACCTTTGCCCCAAAGTGTGAGAGTTCCATAGCCTCGATATACGACATTTCTTTTATACGGAATGCATTTTTAACTATTTTCGGGTCAGCAGAGAGGATACCGTCGACATCCGTCCAGATTTCGACAGTTTCGGACTTGAGTGCTGCGCCGAAGATGCCGGCGCTCAAGTCCGATCCTCCGCGTCCCAGAGTCGTAGTTACACCATCCATCGTGGAGCCGATGAAACCGGTCGTAACAAAGACCGTTCCCTGACATTCGGCGAAAAATCTCCTGATATTATCAAAGGTCGTTTGCTCTAGGTATTGGGCTTTACCGAAGTTATTGTCTGTTTTGACAAGCAATCTTGCATCCAGATATTTGGCATCTATACTGTTTTCGCGGAATATCTCGGTCAAGACGCGGGCTGAAAATCTCTCTCCAAAACTCATCACACTGTCCAAAGAACGCCGAGATAGTTCTTCAAGCGCGAACACGCCGTCCAAGACACGTCTCAATTCCAAAAACGGACTTTCAACGATGAGTCTTGCAGAATCGAGCGCGTCCGCAGAGAGAAAGTAAGCCGCCATATCGTAATGTCTCTTCCTCAATTCTTCAAATATTTCGAGATAACGATTATCGCGGTCCCGGCATTTCCGCGCAAGCTCTATAAGCGCATCAGTTACTCCAGAGAAAGCAGATACCACGACAACCGCCTCTTTATCCCTGACGATTTCAATGATTTGTTTCACGCCGGACGGACTCCCTACAGACGTCCCGCCGAATTTTAGTATATTCCAAGTTTTCATGCTATCTTTTTACCACATTTTCGATTTTTACACAATAGAGGAATATTTTGTCGTATCGACTACTCTCCAAGTGAAAATTTAATCACTCACCACCTTGTAACTTTTTCAATAAAGATAGTATTATATTTATAAACATCAAATTTTAGGAGTGTAAAGATGAGTCTTATGAGTAAGCTGTCTTCAAAATCTATTCTTGTTTTCAATCTCGTGCTGATTGGTGCAATTTTCGGGTTCTCTCTGGCGTTTTTTTCTTTCACCCGCGCGTCATCGAATAGCTCGAATAAAACGGTTCAGGCGGAAGAGAATCCCGTGGGTTCAAATACAAACGCGCTTGGTATAGCCGAAGGTTTGCAGACCGCTTTCCGTAACGTGTCAGACAAAGTTCTACCCTCAATTGTGGAAATCAATACGATTTCTATCAAGCAGCAGCAGACCCCAAATTTCAATGGTGTTCCGTGGGATTTCTTTTTTGGTCCGCGCAATAGGGAAAGAGACGAAAGAGGTGAAAGACGCGAGTTCCGTTCCAGCGGTCTGGGGTCCGGCATCATAGTCAGGCTTGAGAAAGGCGTCTATTACGTGCTTACCAATAACCACGTGATAGAAGACGCCAACGAGATAAGCGTCAAAGTGAACAGCGACAAAGAATACAGTGCAAAACTAGTCGGCAGGGACGAGCGCAAGGACCTGGCAATGGTTTCCTTTGAGACGCGGGACTCCCATCCGGTTGCGACGCTAGGCGATTCGGATGCGGTAAGAGTCGGGGACTGGGCTATCGCCATCGGCAATCCATTAGGCTATATGTCCTCAGTAACGATAGGCGTCGTGAGTGCGGTAGGGCGTACTGGCGGTCCTGCGAATAATATCAACGACTTCATTCAAACAGACGCTTCTATTAACCACGGCAACTCCGGGGGTGCGCTTGTGAATATTCGGGGCGAGGTCATTGGTATCAACACATGGATAGCAAGTAACGGTGTCAGTTCTGGTTCTGTAGGCCTGGGCTTTGCTATTCCCATAAACAACGCAAAACGTTCTATAGACGAATTCATTACCAAAGGCGAGATCAGCTATGGATGGCTCGGTGTTTCTTTAACCGATCTGGACAAAGACTTTGCGAAGGCGTTAGACCTCGAAGGCAAGTATGGAGCGTTTGCCGGCAATATATTCACCGGATCGCCTGCGGAGAAAGGCGGCATCAGACCCGGGGACTTCATTACCAAAGTGGACGGTAAGGAAGCGCGAGGCATGAATCAACTCACGCGCATGGTAGGAGACCTAAAACCCGGAGACCAAAGCGTATTCACGGTTATTCGGGACGGCAGAGAACAGACCTTCACCGTTACCATAGAGGCGCGCGCTAATGAAGTGGCCGCAGACAACAAGAAACTTTGGCCCGGCCTTTATGTCATTCCACTCACCGAGGAAGTTAAAAACAGCCTTAATCTTGACGAGAACGCCCAGGGGATTTACACCGCCCAGGTTATAGACCGGTCGCCTGCGGCTATTATCGGAATGCAGCGTGGAGACCGCATCTTGACTATTAACGGCAGGCAGGTAAAGAACCTTGCGGATTTCTACAAAATCCTGCGCGAAAACACGGAGAGCGAGTTGCAATTCTCCTTCATCCGCGGTGATTCAGAACTTGAATCACTGAAGTTTAGAAAGTAAAAGCGGTGAAAAGGTCGTCAGAAAACCTCTATTGGCTTTTCGGCGGCCTTTTATTCATTAAAAGGAAATATAAAAATGCCGACGGAATTCAAATCTTTTCTTGGACAATTATTAACCTCATGGCAGGTAATAACGACAGTAGTTGTGGTTGTCCTTTACATGATGTTGGCGTCCTATGTGGCACGCTTCAAGAAAAAACGCAAAAAAGAGGCTAAAAAGAAAACCGCAAAGGAGAAAACATCTCCTTCCAAGCAAGAAGCGAAAGCCCAAGAGAAAGCCTCTAAATGAGTAGTCATACGAGTTTTATGGGAGTGCGGAAAAAGTCTCGCGTCTTCGGCGGGGGATAAAGGAACTCTCTGGGGGTAGCGCGCAACAACGTGCGCGCGCAGGGGGGACGGGCGAGACGGCTACTGCGGCCGGTGATGCAGGGAAACCGTCCCCCCTCCATACTGTAAAAGAAGGAGCTTCGTTTGGACGAGAGCAGTTTTATTTTAGGCGTAGACCTTGACGGGGTTGTGGGTGACTTTTACGCATCCATGCGGAGGATTGCGGCTGAATGGCTCAACAGACAAAAGACGGAACTACCGGTGGATGTGAGTTACGGGCTGGAAGAATGGGGCGTTGCGGAGTACGGGGGCTACGAGCGCCTGCATCGATTCGCGGTAACTCAGAGGCGCCTGTTCCGCGATATGCGTCCCATGCAGGACGCTCCGTCTGTGCTTCGTAAACTCTCCTCCAGAGGCGTGAGAATCCGCATTATAACCCACCGACTCTGCCTTAAATATGTTCACAAGGAGTCAATCATTCAAACGGTCGACTGGCTGGATTCCTGGGATATACCGTATTGGGATATTTGCTTTATGAAAGACAAGGGTGCTGTGGGCGCTCACGTGTACATTGACGATGCGCCCGAAAATATCGCCAGTCTCAGGAAACAGAACTGCAAGACCATCGTCTTCACCAACTCGACAAACCGCGATATACCAGGACCACGCGCGGACTCGTGGATGGATGTGGAACGGTTGATCATGAAAGCAAAAGCCGAATGGGAACAGTCCACGCGCACGCACTCATGAACGAAGACCAGATAATCTTAACGCTGACCGCGGCGCGTCTGCCAAAACTGAAACCCCATGAAAAAACCTTCTTATGCACATACTTTTATGATAATCCCTCTGATTTCTTTTCCGCCGACTTCCTAGAAATTGAAACGCTCGTTGGACGCCCCCTGCCCCAGTCATGGAACAGCGCCCTGCTACGGGAACAAGCTGAAAACGATGCACTGCTTGCAAAAAAGCGCGGCATATCCTTTGTTTCGTATCTTGAGTCAGGATACCCGCCCCAGCTCCGCGAGATATTCGACCCGCCGCCTGTACTATTCTACCGCGGCAGGCTCCCGCGCCCTACCCTCCCCCACGTCGCCATCGTGGGAACCCGAAAGCCCACCGGCGCGGGCGTTTCCAGCGCGTTCAACATCGCCCGCGAGCTCGGCGCATTCGGCTTTCCTGTCGTGTCCGGACTGGCTTTAGGCATAGACGCTATGGCTCATAAAGGTTGCGTCGAAGGCGGCGGAACAACCCTTGCAGTTCTTGCCTCAAGCCCGGACGAAGTGTACCCCAAAACGAACCGAAGACTAGCACAGCGTATTCTTGAGACTGGCGGCGGACTCTTGAGCGAGTATGCCCCCGGAACCAAGCCTGATATATGGCGGTTCCCGGCGCGCAACAGACTCATCTCCGGCCTTGCACGAGGCGTGCTTATTATCGAAGCGCCTGAAAAGTCTGGCGCCCTCATCACCGCGCGCTTTGCCGCAGAACAAAACCGGGACCTCTTCGTAACCCGGCTGAGTCTGGACTCGCCGCGCGGAAGGGGTTGCGTGAAACTCGCGGAAGACGGCGCCAGAACAATCAACGGCGCGGGAGATATTTTGTGCGAATGGGGGTGGGCGCAGGCGGAGAGCAGTCCGTGATGATGCAGTAAGCCCGGCGGGTAACCATATCCAGCCCTGTTTTGACGCAGGCGAAACCTGCTACTCCCCTTTGTAAGCCAGGTTAAAAGGGCGGGCAGAGGGAAAGCGCCTTGCGGCGTGATTCCTATGAGCGAAGCTCGGTCTTCCAATCGGCGATAAACCGCTCGTGAGCCGCGATAGTCGCGGAAGTCGCAATATCCTGTACTTGACCGCGCCCAATCCAATTATCTCCATCCAACCGATAGAGGCTCTCAAGCAAGCCCTCTATATCCTCGACGGTACAGCCTGTATGCGCCCTGCGGCGCTCAAGCCCGCGAAGCTCTTGCTCAAAGACCGCATCGTATTTTTCATCCCGCCAGTCTTTGCAGACAGTCTCGTCAACGGCGTCATAGGAAGAATTCATCATAGTGTTATGATAAAACGGAGAGCAAAAAAATGTCAAGAGCTGTAAAGGCTTTTGAGCTAGGGAAATAAAGTTTTAATCTACGGGAATAAACTTTTGAGCTAGGGGAGTAAACTTTTGAGCTACGGGAATAAAGTTTTGAGCTACGGGAGTAAACTTTTAATCTAGGGGAGTAAAGTTTTAATCTAGGGGAGTAAAGTTTTAATCTAGGGGAGTAAAGTTTTAATCTAGGGGAGTAAAGTTTTGAGCTACGGGAGTAAACTTTTGAGCTACGGGAGTAAAGTTTTGAGCTAGGGGAGTAAACTTTTGAGCTACGGGAGTAAACTTTTGAGTCCTCGGCGCACAAAACTTGGGCGACGGGGACTCAAGCAATATCCAGCGTTTTTACCGTGAAAAAGCGCATGAACATGACGCACTTAACGCGCCAAAGACTGATTAACCGTCAGGGTTGCGAAGTAGTCCGCGGCCGTTTCTGCGCGCCTGATTTGAACGACTGAGCCGTCTGGTTTCAAGAGAAGCTCGCCACAGCGGAGCTTGCCGTTGTAATTGAACCCCATTGCCCTACCGTGAGCGCCTGCGTCATGCACAATAACAATGTCTCCATCTTCGCCAACGTCTATCTTCGGCAGTTTCCGCTGAATCGCGAATTTATCGTTATTCTCGCATAAACCGCCCACCACGTCATAGAGCTCGGTGAGCGGCGCGTCTTCCTTGCCAGCCACGGTGATGTGGTGGTACGCGCCGTAAAGTCCGGGGCGCATCAGGTCGGCCATGCAGGCGTCGAGTCCGATATATTCACGGTAAATGCTCTTGCGGTGAAGCGCCCGGGCCACAAGCCAGCCAAAGGGTCCGGTAACGGTCCTGCCCCATTCGGTGCGGACCCCGAGTCCTGCGGGGACCGCAAGTTCATCGTATGCTTTTCTCACTCCGTGCGCCAACGTCTCATAATCAACGGCTCTGTCTTCTGGTTTATACGGAATACCCACGCCCCCGCCCAAATTTACAAACTCAAGATGAACGCCGATTCTCTCCTTTATCTCAACCGCCAGCGCAAAAAGCATACGCGCGGTCTCTATGTGATAATCAACGTTCAGTTCATTTGAAGCCACCATCGTGTGCAGGGCGAAACGCTTTGCGCCTTTTTCACGCAGACGCGCAAATCCCTCGATGATTTGCGGACGGGTAAACCCGTATTTCGCCTCTTCTGGTCTGCCTATGATGGCGTTTCCTGTCTTCAGGGGTCCGGGGTTGTAGCGGCACGAGACGATTTCCGGGATTTTCCCGCAAGCTCTCTCCAGAAACTCAATATGAGAAAAATCGTCCAGGTTGACGACAGCGCCTAAGTCAACAGCCTTGCGGTATTCTTCTGCGGGCGTCTCGTTTGAACTGAACATGACGTCTTCGCCGCTTATGCCTGCCATGTCTGCTAGGAGCAGTTCCGTCAGACTGGCGCAGTCAGCGCCGCAACCCTCGTCCGCCAGAATCCGCAGAATGGACGGATTCGGCAGGGCTTTGACTGCAAAATGTTCTTTATACGCGGGCAGGCAGGAAAAGGCTTTCCTGATGCGCTTGACGTTTTCCCGTATGCCGAACTCATCGTAAAGATAAAACGGCGTGGGATACTTTTCTATGACTTTGCCCAACCGGGCTTTGGATAATGGAAACGTTTTCATAAACCTCTTTTTATCATAAAGAACGGCATTATACTAGTATGCCTGCGGCTAAAGGCTAAAGCCCATGCGGTGCTCCACTGTTGCGGCTCGACCCTTCTCTCATGCGCCGCCCGCTTTCTCGCTCCGCCCCTCTCCCTTCTCAAGAGCCCTCCCCTCCCCTTCTTATGAATATACACGCGCGGCTGTACGCGCTCTTCCAAACGCCGCCTTCTTGACCGTCTGTCCATGAACAGGATAAATGCGGTGAACGCCAGGGACGCCGACAGTACCAGAGCCGTGTTCGGCGTGGGCAGAGGCGGCGGGAGGCTTGCCCATGTTATAACCCGGTTGATAATTGCATACAAGAAGGACAGGGGCAAGGAGATGAAGGGCGGCAGGGGGAATGGGAGAAAACTCGCGGCCATAGCGAGCATCGCGCCAATCATGAAGAGAGTCGTCAACGGTACGATGACCAGCCCGGCGATAACGCCGATCGGGTATAACGTGGAGAAGAACGCGGACGACGCCGCGGCTGTGCACAGAAAGGCGGCTAAAGATGCGGACAGACTCCGCCCAAGCGGGTCCGGCGTCCACCCTCTGAAAAAGCCGTAAATCGGTTTGCTTAAAACAAGTATGCCGAAAAGCGCTAAATACGACAGTATGAAGGAGACCGACATACCTTCGCGCCTGTAAAGGACGATTTGCAGGACAAACGTCATGGCAAGGATGGATAATGTATCCTTGGGCAGATTAAACAGGACGGTGAGGGTTCCCAGTAAATACATGAGCGCGGCGCGGTTGAGTGAAGGAAGATTACCCGCCAGATAGGTATAAGCTATGATAAAGCAGGCGCCTGCGGCGGCCGCACCGCGCAAGCCTAGAGGCTTTTTCAGGAAAAAAGCCAGAGTTGCAGAAACCACGGCAAGGTGCATCCCTGAAAGCGCCAGGACGTGGGAACAACCTGCCCTCTGATACCGCAGGGAAAGCGTTGGGTCGAGATCGTCCTTCATGCCGAAGAGAAGCGCGAGCCCCAGCCCTCCCCAGGCGAATTGGGAGAAACGCTCTGCCAGGCTCATGCGTAACCCGGTGCGAAACTGCTCAATACGGGGTGCAGGCTTGATAATATGCGTTGATTTTGCGAAAAACAGCAATGCTCCGTTCCTTCTCTCCGCGATAAAACCTCCGTCTATATGCACCTCACAGCCTCGTCCAAACGCTTTTAGCCGAGGCGCCGCGCCTTCCGGGAAGAACACGAGAACGTCTCCGCGAGCCGATACTTCGGCTTTGCCGCGTTCCTGTGCGCGGCTGAGAGACAGGGTTGCCACGGCTTGCGCCCGGTATCTTGCGGAATAAGAGCGCGGGTCGTCCATCAGCGTACCGGAGACGGCGCTTATTTTCTCCAGGGACAGCCCCGAAGAAGGGGAAACCGTTTTCCCAGCCGCAAGCCCGGCGAAGAGCCCTATTGCCGCAGAGGAGAGGAGCAGGATGAACGCACTGTTTCTCTTTGACCGTGAAACGATAAAAAGCGCCTGCGCCGCTCCGGTGAGTCCCGGGTAAAGGAGAAGAAAACCCGTAACGCATCCTGTTAGGATGCTGGACGGAAGAAATGCTCTACTGTAATAGCCGACAGCCGCGCCGACCGCAGCACAGAACGCAGGAGTTATCATACACCGTATATAAGGGACCGCCGTGTAAATTGATTGGCTTTTCAGAAAAAATTTGAATTCCCCGTCGCCTATCATAAAGGATGCGAGGATAGATGTTCGAGTTACTACGGGAATAGACGGGACGGAGGACATACGAAAGGAAGATTGAAGATGCGTAGACAATTACAAGACGAACTGACTGATCTGTTACAGGTTATGGTACAGATGAATAAAAGTATCATTACACTTATCGTAATGGCTTATGCTGTGCAAGAATAAGCAGATGAAGATTTGGTTCTGCGTACCGCGGCTGGAATTAATCGCTCAGATGCGGCGGACGCTTATAGATATGGGCGTTTTCTGCGGTGAGATATCCGCCAAGACGAAAGATTTTTAGATGAATGTGTGCGTCTGTTCAAAAGATACGATTGTGCGGTTGAGCGGGAGTCCAACGGACGCTTCTTCTTTGACGAGGCTTTTTACACTGAAAATTCTTCTTGTGCTTTTTCCACCGTCTTTTTCCGTTTCTCTAATGTCTTCTCAAACATTTCATTTATTGTTTCCGGTAATCTTTTTCCTATTATTTTTGTCCCCTCTTCCGTGATGCCTCCCCTTGTTGCCACGCGATTTAGAAGTATGGTTCGTACTATATTTTTAATACCATTTTCTCCAAGAAAAAATATTTCATCTATCAGTCCCAGACATCCAATTCCCTGCCTTTGAAAAAATACTTCCTGTCTTTTTCCCCAATCTCCCGAATAACCCGGCAAGGTACGCCAAACGCAACAACATTTGCAGGTACATCGTTTGTAACAACACT
>JAIRSU010000116.1 GCA_031255285.1 Treponema sp.
CGTGTTTTGAAGTTTGACCGCTGGCTTTCTTTTGTGTTTGCCCACAAAGACCCTGAATTCTGGCATTTAATCACAGAGACTTGTGAAAAATGCGGTTTTGAATATATCGGTGCGGTTCCACAGAAGAACGGGCAGACTGATTTTAAAAAGAGACAGCATCCTTTTACCGTTTTATCGGGGCAATTGATTGTCAATTTCAGAAAAGCGCAAAATCCCAGGGCGGTATTAAAGGCAAATCTCGGGGCAAATATCAGCGAGGTTATTATACAGACGGTTGAAGGCGTGATAGCGCAAGACAATGGGGCGACGCTGGAACAGATTAACGACGAGCTTATCATCAAGGGGCTTGAATGGGGTTTCTTGGATTTATTAAAGAAAGAATATACCGACCTCACGCCGTTTCTGCTGGACAGGTTTGACTACGATCAGAATAGCGGCAGATATAGTCTAAAGAAAAATACCAGTTTTCAGAGCCGTCTGGATGTGCGGCTACGGATAAAATACTATTTAATCAGTTATCTGCGGCGCATGGAACGCGAGAATAAGACCCCTTCATTCAACGAGATAGTATTCGCAATACTGCCTCTGCTCAAGAACGGCGTAACGCCGGAGCGTCAGACGATTTTAGGCGTGCTGGAAGATATTGGGGAAAGAACAGGCGCTGATTCATGGCGGCTCAAGAGAAAAGACTTAACGTTGTTTGATTAAAAACGCCGCGCCGTTTTCAAAGAGGCGTCTGATGTGGATATTCACATAATAGAAGCAAAGCATACAAAAAACAGGAGTTTCCCTTCTATTGACGATATTAAAGAAGGATGTATAAAAATGATGCTGTTTTCTAATCTGAAAAAGACTACAATAAACGGCGTTAATTTTAATCCTGTGCCTATTTTAAAATTAACAGCAAAAAATCCCGTGTTCCCAGTCAATGATACGTTTTTACAACATATTATTCGGGAGGCAAGAACTAATCATTTTAGGTTAATTCTGCCCAATGGAGACATACTATGAGTCTTTCGACAACCCAGATTGTAAGTCCTCTTCGCTATCCGGGTGGAAAATCGCGGGCAATCAAAACAATACTGCCCTTATTGCCAAAAGGATTCTCTGAATTCCGCGAGCCTTTTGTTGGCGGAGGGTCTGTATTTTTAGCAGTAAAACAAATAAGTGGAACAAAAGCGGACTTTATTATTAACGATCTTAACTTTGACCTCTATTGTTTTTGGAAAGAAGCGAAAACAAATAACGCCGCGATGTACAGCGCGGTTCTCAAAATCAAAAAGAGCGCAAAAGACGGACGCGCCTTATTCAATTATTATAAAGACAACAATAATTATACCGATTTAGAGAGGGCGGTTCGGTTTTTTGTCTTAAATCGAATTACATTTTCCGGGACTGTGGATTCCGGCGGATATTCTGAAAAAGCTTTTAGAGACAGATTTACAGATTCTTCTGTCGAGCGTATAAAACCGCTTGAGAGAGCTTTGCAGGATATTGTTATATGCAATAAAAGTTATGAGGAAGTTATTTACGCTGACGGAAAAAATGTTTTTATTTTTTTAGATCCGCCCTATTACCGACAGGCTTCTTCGAAGCTTTACGGCAAAAAGGGTTTTTTACATACGTCTTTTAACCACGAAAAGTTTGCTTATGATATGAAAAATTGTCGGCATAACTGGCTTATTACTCTTGATAATACCGACAAAATAAAAACGCTTTTTAATTTCGCATATATTTATGAATGGGAGCTGCAATACGGTATGAACAACTATAAACAGGGGAAAGCAGATGTGGGAAAAGAATTATTTATATCAAATTATAGACTTGCGGCATTAGAAGAGCAAGAAAAATACTTTGAATTGTCTGTGTAGATAGGATTACTATTCAGGAAGCTCTATCATCTTTTGCTCTTTTTCCTGCTATTAAACAAAGAGTACAGTACCGGCGTAATCAGCAGAGTCATAAACGAACTAATCGTTAATCCGCCCACAAAGGTTTTCCCGATAGGCTGAATCGTAACCGCGCCTGCGCCTGGGAAAAACGCTATGGGAATCATACCCAGAATCGTTGTCAAACCAGTCATTAGAATTGGACGCAAACGGTTGCGCCCAGCTTCAATACATGCATCCCGCACGCCAAGCCCGCGCGCCCGCAGGGTATTCGTATAGTCTACCAAGACAATGCCGTTGTTTACGACAATCCCCACAAGTGCTACAATCCCCACCGCTGAAAACACAGACATCGCCTCGTTGCCAATCTTGTAAATCCAAATTACCCCGATAAACAAAAGCGGAATGGAGAAAAAGATGATAAGCGGGTCAATGAAGGACTCAAACTGGCTTGCCATGAGTCCGAAAACCATGAAAACAGCCGCCATGATGATGAACAGGAACTTTGCACTATACGCGCGGATTTCCTCGGCTTCTCCGGCGTAGCGTATCGTTACGCCGTCTCTCTGAATCAGGTTGTCCTTGACGGTCTGCTCAAGCCGCGCTTGCAGCACAGTCGCGGCAAGACCCGCAGGCAGATCGCCGGTTACACGGACCACTCTCTCCTGATTCTCCCGTCGAATCGACGTTGGAGAACGGTTCTCAACCACAGATGTTACGTTGTCCAAACTCACCCGCGCCCCGTTTCGTCCATTCACTGATATTGCATCAAGGTTTGGTAAACCCCGCCTATCCGCGTCTCGCAGGATAACCTGCACATTGATTGTTTTATTGCCCTGACTTATAGTTGTAACGTTTGAGCCGTCTATGGCTGTGCGAATTTCCGCCGCAATGGACGAGAGCGAAACACCCAGAGTGGACGCTCGTTCTCGGTCAATCTCTATCTGTAATTGGGGCGCTCCTTCGTCTACGTTGACCGTGGGGTTCTCAATTTCCGGTAATTCCCGCGTCATAATCGCCTTGATTTCGTTAGCCGTTTCCATAAGCGCGTCCACGTCCCGGGATGTTATGGTGATTTCAACCGCAGAAGTGTTTCCCATTGAGCGCCCGGCGCGAAACGCCACTTGCACGCCCGGAATAGCGGTTAAGAACGGTGTAAGCTTGCGGTTGATAGAGTCTGGCGTATCAATCTGTTCCGCGGGCGGCGGCAGGGTGATTTGTATGGTTCCCTGATTGGTACCGCTCCGCCGCGCGGTCAGGATGATATTGCGGTAGCCCTGCACTTCCCGCTTGATGATTTTCTCCAATTCTTGTAAAACCCGTTCAGTCGTCTCAATAGGCGTACCTTGGGGCATTGCCACGTTCAAATTTACATTGTCGTCGACCCGCGTACGGATGTACATATTCATGCCGACTCCCTGAAATTGCAGAAGCGAGAAAACTAGAATCGACAGCGTCAGCGCGATTACGAGCAGGCGGTGGTCAAGACAGTATCCAATCGCCTTTGCATATACGTTGTCAAGTGCGGTGAATACTTTTTCAACGCGGTCGTCTAGCCTTTCCATAAATTTGAACTTGAGGGGTTTTTGTTTTCGGGTGTCGAGGCGTAAGATTGACCCGCAGAGCGCAGGCACAAGCGTTATCGCAACCGCCAGTGAACAAATCAGCGAAATAACGACCGTGAATATCAAGTCATTGAACATCTGCCCCATATCTTCAAGGTCGTTTTTCCAAATAATCAAGGGTATGAACACGCAGAGCGTAGTCGTTGTGGACGTTACGATAGCGCGGAGCATTTCACGACTTCCCAAAACCGCGGCTATGTCGCTTTTTGCACCGCGCAGGCGGTATTTGTGGATGTTGTCCAGTATTACGATGCTGGCGTCAACGGTCATTCCCAGCCCCATAATCAATCCTGTCATTGTGAGCAGGTTTAGGGTAAAACCGAATGCGGACATGAACATCAGGGTCAGCAGAATAGAGACAGGTATGGACAATCCGATTACGATGGTTCCTTTTATATTGCGCAAGAAGATGAATATGACGGCCATGGCCAATAGGGCGCCTTCTATGGCGTTGACGTAAACGGCGTTAAGGGTAGCGCCGATAAGCGTGGTATTATCGGACAGTACTTCCAGAGTAACCCCTTGGGGGAGAGAACGGTTCACGCCGGCAAGCGCATCGCGCACCTGCCGGGCCACGAGCACTTGATTGCCGTCGCTTTCGCCTGTTACTTGTATATAGACGCCGCTCTGCCCGTTGACCGATACACGCGCCGCGTTGTCGTTATACGAGAGGCTCACGTCTGCAATATCTTCGAGACGCACGGCGATTACGCGCCCCGCCGTTGCGCCCTGCACCGGCGCGCTCTTTATAACGATGCGTTTGATTTGCTCTATGGTCTTGAGTTCCTGCGTGGTGAGCAGCTGGTATTCCCGCTCCCCCCTGCGTAAGCCTCCACCTGACGACAGGATACTCTGACCGCGTAATGCGGCGCTCACGTCGTTTAGAGTCATACCAAAGGCCGCGAGACGGTTCAAGGATACCGCTACCTTGACGATTTGGGAGGATCCACCGGTAACTTGCGCGGAGGCCACTCCATCGATGCGTTCGATCTGCGCCTGTATTTCGTTTTCTGCGAATAGGCGGAGCTGATCGGGTGGATAGCTTCCCCTGACGATGAGGCGCATTATAGGCATTGCAGACATATCAAACCGACGGACCGTCGGGCTTGCCGCATCGTCGGGCAGGCTGTTGGCGATGCGGTTGACCAGAGTTTGCGCGTCCGTCATGGCTTGGTCCATGTCAACGCCGTAATCAAAGTTCAGATTTATGTAACTGCTCTCAAAGCCTGAACTGCTTGTCATATTGGTCAAGCCTTTTGAGGAGGCGAGCGCTCTTTCGAGCGGTATGGTGATGTTGCGCTCGACGTCTTCTGGTCCGGCGCCGGTATAGGTAGTATAGACTGACAGTACGGGACGCGCAATTGACGGATAGAGGTCAACCGCGATACCTGGTACAAGGGTAGCCGCAACGCCCATAGCCAAGGCGTAAAGCACGATAATAGTTACAGGTCTTTTTACTGAATAGCCGGATATGTTCACACCCTTGAAACATTTTGGTCATAGTTTTGTTACAGCGTGAGACGCGGGACCGCGTTCATGCAGGGATTCTGACCAGCGCGGGCGGAACATATTATCGTTTCCCGCTTCTCCGCCGCATCTTCCGCCGTATCTTCCTGTCCTCCTCGCGGTCTTGGGGCGTAAGCTTTCTCCCTTCGTTCCCAGCGCGCGGCTCTTTCTCGTAAACCCGTATCGGCTTGCGGTTTGGCAGAACGGCCGCAACTATGAGCCAGACAAGACCAAGTACTATCATCGCAAAGCAGAATATCTGACCCGTTGAAAAACTCAAGAACGGATGGTAAAGCGCGATGGGCAACTCAGTCTTGACGATTTCAAATCGGTATCCGAGGTCTGCGTCAGGTTCGCGGAAATACTCAATGAAGAATCGGAAAAGCCCGTATCCCAAGATATAAATTCCTGCGGTAAAGCCTTTGAACGGCTTCTTATTGCGGATGAGCCAAATAACCGCCCAGAGTACCACGCCTTCGATGAGCGCTTCGTAGAGCTGGGAGGGATGGCGGGGCAGGTTAAGCATAGCGTCCGCCGAAGGGATGGGGAAGCCGACCTTCTCCGCGGTTTCCTGTACCCAAGGAAGACTGGCCGGGTACGTTTTTGCGTCAGGGAACACCATACCGATAGGAGACGCGGTGATTCTGCCGTAGAGCTCTTGGTTTATGAAGTTGCCGAGCCTGCCGAAGGTATAGCCGAGCGGGATGCTCGCCGCGAACATATCCGCGATTTCCCGCACGTCAAACCGTTTCATCGCGCTGTAGATGACGAAACCGATAATCCCGCCGATAACGCCGCCGTGATAGCTCATGCCTTGGAGTCCGGTAAAACGCCCATTACGGAAGGGCCAGAACACGAGCCATGGCTCCCTGCGGTAGATGTCGCTCGTTTCATAGACGATAGTGGCGAACACACGCGCGCCGACCAATAGTCCGACTATGCCCCAGACGAACAAGCCTGACAAGTCGTCCGCGCTCATGGGGAAGTTTCTCTCCTGAATTTGCCTTTTATAGAGGAGATATGCAACGCCGAAAGCGATGATATACATCAGCCCATACCACCGCGCCGGCAGTCCGGGTATAATTTCCGGCTTCAACCATGACGGAAAATTCATTGACAATAACACAAAAGCCTCCTTAACATAACTTTTCCCAATTCACTATTTACGGTACACCTTCCATGTGGTTTCAATCAAGGTTTCCGCGTCTGAATAGCGGGCTTGCCAGCCAAGAATCTCGCGTGCGTATTGGGATGAAGCAGTGAGTCTTGCGGGGTCTCCGGGCCTGCGCCCGACTATTTTTGACGGAACAGGCTTACCGGTAACGCGCCGCGCTATTTCAAGCATTCCCTTTACCGAAACACCGTTCTCGCTGCCCAAGTTGACAGTAATGCTTGTATTGTTTTTATCTATATAGTCAAGAGCCGCTACGTGGCCAGCCGCAAGGTCGTTCACATGGACATAGTCGCGGATGCACGTACCGTCCTGTGTATCGTAGTCGTCCCCGAATATACACAACTCCCGCCTCATTCCAGCCGCAACCTCCATGATAATGGGAAGCAAGTTTGCAGGATTCTGTTCCAGCCCGGTAATGCGTCCTTTGACGTCGTAGCCTGCCGCATTAAAGTAACGGAGCGCCGCAAAACGCACGCCTTTCAGTCTCTCGTACCACGCAAGAGAGCGTTCAATCTCCAGTTTGGTGAAACCGTAGTAGTTTTCAGGGTTAGTCGGGTGTTTCTCGTCAATGGGCAGGTATTGCGGCTCGCCGTAGACCGCCGCGCTTGACGAAAAGACTATGTTCTTAACGCCCGCCTCAAGAGCCGCATTGAGGATATTGACGGTTCCGCTTATGTTCTGGCGAGAGTACTTCTCTGGTTTCAGCATGGATTCACCCGCAGCTTTCGCCGCCGCAAGATGAACCACAGCATCAGAACCCCGCATCGCCCGCAGAAGCTCTGAATAGTCCAGAATATCCCCGTAGATAAACTCTTCGTCCTTGAAGATGTTTTCCCGCGTTCCGCTTGAGAGATTATCGAACACCGTTACCCTGTGCCCGTTATCCAAAAATTCTCGCGCCGCGTGGCTTCCGATATAACCCGCGCCGCCGATTATAAGTATGTTCATAATCAATATTCCTATAAGCTATAAAGTTTTTGTATTAGGGGACTCATTTACTTAGCTTGTCGGCAGAGTAAAGCGCAGACTTCTCACACGCAAGCCGTCATTATCTGTAGTCCCCTTTGGCTTCCGCCGCCTACCACTCCCGGGCGGCGAAATCCGCCGGAGTATCAAGCAGCGTAACCGATTCTCCCGCAAGTTCAAGCACGAAGAAGCCCGCCCTATGCGCGTACTCAGCGGCGGCAGGCGGCACTACCCCGCCCGCTATCGCTCCCAGCAGCCGCTTGTCCACGACCTCCCGCGGCGGATACCGACGTATCAGCTCCATCTTCATTATCGCTTATTTCCCGATTCTATTCAACCCAACGGCCGGGTCTTGGAACAGGCTCGTTATATTTGCGTTGCAAGCGTACTGCGGCGAAGGCGCGCCGCAGTCTTTTCCTCTATACCATGCAGATCTTTCGTA
>JAIRSU010000028.1 GCA_031255285.1 Treponema sp.
TGACTTCAGCATCTCTCGGTTATGACTTCAGCATCTCTCGGTTATGACTTCAGCATCTCTCGGTTATGACTTCAGCATCTCTCGGTTATGACTTCAGCATCTCTCGGTTACGACTTCAGCATCTCTCGGTTACGACTTCAGCATCTCTCGGTTACGACTCCCGCATCTCGTGGTTACGACTCCCGCATCTCGTGGTTACGACTTCAGCATCTCTCCGCTACGACTCCCGCATCTCTCGGTTACGACTTCAGCATCTCTCGGTTACGACTCCCGCATCTCGTGGTTACGACTTCAGCATCTCTCGGTTATGACTTCAGCATCTCTCGGTTACGACTCCCGCATCTCTCGGTTACGACTTCAGCATCTCTCGGTTACGACTCCTCTCCGCTACGACTCCCGCATCTTGGGGCGCGGCGCCAGACGCTTTCTTGGTGCCAGACACAGACTTCGCTATTTTTACGACTTCATTTATAGAGTTCTACAGAATATGCTTGATAAAACACTGATTCTATGGCATAATACAAGAAATGACTTTTGAACAGGAAAACGCAATCTATCAGTTTCTCGAAACTACCGTGGAACCCTTCACGCTGGAACGTATAACATCGTTCGTCTGCTCCCCCAAAACAAAGCATTTAAACCGCCTGTCGCAGGAAATCGAAGCCCGCCTCAACATCTATAAATTGGCGTTTCCCCTTGGAGAGCGGAAGTGGATCTCTGTAAGGGGTTGTTTTGAAAACGCCTGTTTTGTTATACAGCCAAGCCGCTCGGAGATAGCGGACGGTATCCTTATACCGGGGCATAGGTGTATTCCTTTTGCGAATTCAGAGCATCTGCCTCAAGAGTATACTTTCTTATGGGGAAAGAAAGCCATTCCTTTCGTCACAGTCGAGGGGGAGCCTGAAGAATTCTATTCCTTTTACTCTGTGCTCGGCGAAGAATACGCGCCTCAATACGTGGCGTGGAATAATCCGGAAAACGAAGAGGCGTTCAACAATGCGTTTGACAGTCCCGCGAAAGTTTCTATAAAGACCTTGGACATGCGGGCGCTCTATCGTGAATTACACTTCGTGCCCGGCGATCTCTTTGAAGCCAGAGTCGTTGATTGGAGGAAGAGCGCCTTCTCTTTGAAGAAGATCAACCGGGACTCTTGGAGTAAAGAAGACTTGCAGGAATGGCAGGACGCCGCGGAAAAAGGGTTTGAAACCTCTTTCATCAAACTGGGTCCGGGTATTTCAACCGAAGAACAGATAATGCACGCCTACTTCTATGGGGGCAAACGGATGCGGGAAACGCCTGCGTATTCGCTTGAGGAGTTCCTCTACGACAAGACCGACATTATCGAAACGATTCCCTATGGCATGGAAACTCGTTTTTGGTCTGCGGGCAAGGAGATTCCCGATGTGCGCGCGTTGATGGCGCAGCGAAATGCGGAACGGTCTTCGCTCGAAGAGATGCTTCTTGCACACAGGGTGCCGATAAGTGAATTTGTCGTCCAGTCTTATGTGGTGGATATGCTTTTCCGCAGAGAAACAGAGGCTCAGGATACCGCTATGCGGATAGTGCCGCCGGTCATCGCGCAGAACCTTGAAAGCCATGAATGGGATATGCTTATTGGTTATATAACGGACGTATATGCAGACCTCGTCGAAGACTATTCATTCTTCAAAGATAAGAATATAGGGCTCGTGCGGCAGAGAGCCGGAGAACTGCATACGGCGATCGTTGAATTCGCGGCAGGATTTCGTCCAGACAGCCTCAACATGGTTTATCTGCCGCAGCATACCTTCATCATGCTCTCTCAAATTCAGAATCATGTGGCGGGTTTAATGGATGAACTTGGTGTGGACACGGTAGTTTCTGACACTGAACTGGATAGTATAAACGGCGTCATCGACGGCATGATTGACGCCTATGATGAAACAAGGGAACTCGTCGAAGACGCCATACACAACTTCAGACGCAGCAATATCACCCTCGTAAGACCTTTTAGGGAAACAGGGGCGCGGCTCGTGCAGATAAGCATAGGCGGTACTGATGTATGGCGGCGCATCGTCATGCCTAACCTTTCTTCCCTCGAAGACCTGCATACCGTCATCCAAAGAGTCTTCCAGTGGGAAAACAACCTCTCCTACCGTTTTATGCTCAGATCCTTACCTGTATCCGCAGGCAACTCCCCAGACAACGCCTTCAGTATAGATGGAATCCCCAGCGGTTTAACCATCGACATTCTCAGTAAAAATGAGATCATGGACTTTATTTACGAATACGGTGCGTGGACTGTTAAAATAATCATTCTCTCGCCATCCGAAGGCGGCGTTGCCTGCGTCGCGGGAGAATGCGCCGCGCCTAATCAAAACATAAACGGACCGGTGCGGTTTAAGAAAGATATATTCCTGTTAAACGCAGGTGCAATTAAAGAAAAGCGCGCCGCAAGACAAGAGCTCGGCGAAGATTTCGTTCCTGACTTCTTCGACTTGGTCCAATGCAACGAGTGGATAAACAAAAAATGCTAGCGCGGCAATGCAAAAGGCGAGAAAAATGATTGGAAAGACATTGACGGAATTGGTAAAGAACGGCGGAATAATAGAAAATATTCCAGGAAATTCAGCGAAAGAAGCGCTTACGCATAGCGTTAATGCACTGACGTTGCCCCAGTCTCTGGACAGGGAGACGCTCTTAAAGGCAGTTCTGGAACGGGAGACCCTCATGCCCACGTCTATCGGGAACGGCATTGCGGCGCCGCACCCGCGTAATCCCTTGAGCATCACCGATTCCGAAGAATTTGTAGCCATAGGTTTCCTGAAAAACCCGATAGACTGGCAGGCTTTGGACAATATTCCGGTAGAAACCATGATGCTCATCGTTTCTTCATCGGCAAAATCTCATCTCCATACCCTGTCCCGTGTGCATTTCTTCTGCCAGCAGGAACAATTCCTCAAACTTTTGCGTAATCATGCGTCAAAAGACGAAATTCTCGAAACCATCGCCTGTATTGAAAAGGAATGGAAATGAAAACCGATATGTCAGCGGAACAACTCTCGCCGCGGGAGATGAAACTCATAGCGCGGAAGAACAAGGCGGTTGATAGGCTGTCTGTTCAATTCTCCAAGAACGCGATGTCTCTGGAAGAGTATGAACGCCTTATTGATTACATACAGAAGGCTGAAAGTGAGCGGGAACTGACTATCATCGAAAAGATAGTCGGTGAAAGCGCGGCTTATTCAGGTATGGAGAACGATAAGAGCTATGGGCGTAAAACCCCGCAACGTCACGAACATTCGCCCTCGTACAGTCCGCTCAACGGGATTCTTGGTTCCGAGTGGTCAGATATTACCTTCATGTCTTCTCGCGAAATATCCGGCGCGTCTCTCGTGGGCAAGCGCCGTTCCTTCTTGTCTTTCTTGGGCAATACATCAATCATTATAGAAGAAGGGCAGCTTCCACAGGGCAAAACGGTTGTCAATGCGGTTTCCTTCTTGGGCAATATCGTAATCACCGTACCATCCAGCGTAAAGGTAACTATGGAGGCAAACGCCATACTCGGCAATACAACGATAGACCGCGGTACCGGAATAACAGAAGCCCTTCACGCCAACGTCCCAGAATTGGTCGTTACAGGAGGCGCCTTCATGGGTAATCTTGCCGTTGAAATCCGCAAACCTCGCGGCGGCTTTTAGTTTGAAAAAGAGAGCTAGGAAAGGACCGTATGACATTTGACAATCCTTTTATATTGAACGCTCTCTTTATCGTTATCCCATGTTTTATCATTGAATTAGAATCTTATCGCGTCCGCATTCCCAAGCTGAAATTGCTGGGGCTTCTTTCCAGCGGATTGAGAACACGGGCTGTTCTCTCGACCGTGTTTTTTGACCTTTTCCTCATGTGTTGTATCACAGGAGTCGCTGGTCCCCGATGGGGATCCCGCGTAGTGAACGAATATCGCCGCGGGGTTGATCTGGTTTTCGCATTTGATGTATCTCGCAGTATGCTGGCAGGAGATAGTGATCCGTCCCGTCTGGGAAGAGCTGTGTCCGTAGCGCGCGAAGTTGTCGTCAATACGGGAGATGTGCGCCTCGCTATTGCTATGGCAAAAGACAGGGGCGTTCTCGCGCTCCCTCTAACGCATGATAAAAATGCCTTGCTGTCATTTCTTGACTCGCTTGAAATAGTGAATATGACAGGCAGAGGAACAAACATCGAAAACCTTTTAGATGCGGCCGGAACCGCCTTTTTGGATGCTTTCTCCACAAAACATATCGTCGTTCTGTTTTCAGATGGTGAAAGCGTCTCTGGGGTAATTCAAAACGCTGTGGATCGCGCTGTGATGAGCGATATAAGCATCATCGCGGTAGGAGTAGGTACGGATGAGGGAGCGGTAGTGCCTGACATGAAACGCCCGGATGGTTCCATTGAGCCTACGCTCGATAGCGCGGGTACGCCTATTGTAAGCCGCCGCGAAAGCGCCGCCTTGCGGAACGTGGCGCAACGCTCCGGCGGTATCTATATAGACGGCAATACGCCCAACGCGGGGAAAGTTTTAACAGTCCATATACGAGAACTCGCATCTGAAACTATGGTCAATTCCTTCCACATAGAAACTACCCCGCGATGGACGCTGTTCATTATTGCGGCGATTCTCTTTTTCATCCTTTCAAAGTACGTAGAAAAGAAGCGGGCATAACGGGCTTTGTCACTTTACCAGTACCGGTGAATTCTCGTTGGCGATGGCGAAGTATCTGATTGAGCGATATATGGTGTCGGCTATGGTAAGTCCGACTGCGACTGCGGCGCCTATGGAAACAGCTAAAAGTGTGTCTGCCCGCGCTGCACTTTCTTCAGTTGGGTTAGTTTGGACCTCTTTAAACGCCGAGCTGTACATGCCTCCGCCGCCCTGCCATGGAAAACCTATTACCATGGCTAAAGGCAGGCTCACCCAAAAAAGCCCGTAAGACAAATACATCCTGTCCCGCGCTTTCTCGACTGGTTTCTTTTCCGGGTCCGGAAGCAATCGAGTATTTAGCCTCTTTGTTTTTGACGCCGTCATATCCGATGCATTTTCAAAAACCGCCAAACTCCCCTTGTTTCCTTCCATTTCAATGCGAAAATAGTCGAACACGTTTACCGGTAGATCAAAGGTGAACGGTGTATTTCCCAAATACAATGCACCTTTATAAACCGGCGCGATAAGCTCACCGCTTTTATCAAACGCCGTTATACTCATAGGTGCAAGATTAATGAGGGGCAAGGTAACGGAAACCTCGGCGCTCTCGTCTTCACTGAGTTCAAGGGGGACAGACACTGTTTTACGATTCTCCGCAGAAACGGTCACGGAAACTTTGCCAGGGGGTTGAAGGGTTTCTTTCTCTGCGTTTTCCACAAGATTATCGCCTATGAATACCAAAGCGTCCTTTACATCAGGTGAGACGGTTATCCGTGCAGACCGGTAGCCTGATACGGTCTCTATGAGCTCCGCAGTTAATTCATTAATGGCAATTGATACGTCTTCCGCAGAAAGCAGGATGCTGTTCTCGTATATGAAGGCGTCGAACGCAAGACTCCAAATTCTTAGCTGCAGCAATATACGTCCGTGATATTCAGTGAGCGCACCCGACATAAAGGCATCTACTTGTTGTGTAATGCAGAATTGCCGCTCTCCGCCAGACTTGGGTGGAGTGGGAAATGTCCCTGACCGATTGGCTTCAGCGAGTCTGAAAGCGACCTCTTTGGCAATACGCGGGGCTTCGATATCCGCGTTGTGAAATTCCTCCTCCAGTTTTTCTATATCCGCATCAATGGTCTTGATGGATTTCTTGTATTTCCATCCGGGATTGCCTTGAAATATGATGGCGTCTCTCTGCGTACGCTTATCCGCGAGTTTCTTCGCGGCGTCTGTTCTCGCCTTTGCCCAAGCCTTGTTCTCATAGTACTGGTATTCCTCGTTAGTACATCTATGTGAGCTTATGGAACGAAGACGATGGTAGAGAGTCCTTTCTACAATGCTACCGACAGGCTGCACCTGAGATGAAACATCGGATACGTCTATACTAGTCAGCACAAAAACCCATTCGGTATTCACGGGCGCCTTTTCTGCTTCTTTCGAACCGAGCGCACACAATGTCCCGTTAACTACTAGAAAGCACCCTAGAAGAATTGGGCTCTTGAATAAATTTCTCATTACAGTTGATACTACCACGAGAAAATAAGACCGTCAAGCCTGCGCTCCGACACAAAAAGTCAACATCCTCAAAGTCTGCTTTTCTGTCGCAATGAGTTGACGGGAAGGCGTTTATGGAGTATTATGCTATTCAGAGGAGAATTATCTATTGATGAAAAACAAAATTATTGGGATTATTATAGTTACGATAGTAACCGGGTGCGCTACTACAGGCGACACTGTGAAGATTCGCCCGCCGCGAGGCATGGCCGCGAAACCAGAGGGACAGTTGCGGCTACAAAGAGCAATGGCAAAAATGCGGCGCGGGGAGCTAATATCCCTCGTCGCCGTGGGCGGATCAATCACAACCGGTTTCCAGGCTGGACCACCGGAAACAAACGGATGGGCGGGAGTCGTGTCCAGGTGGTGGCAGGAGAAGTCCGTGGAGAATAATGCGGAATTCGTCTACCATAACGCAGGCATAAGTGGTACAGACTCGGCTTTCGCCTCAATCCGCATAAAGGACCATGTACTTGCCTTCGAGCCTGACGTGGTGTTTGTTGAATTCGCTATGAATGATCAATGGCTCAGTCCGCTGGTACGAAAACGCTCCTATGAAGGAGTTTTGCGCCAAATCCTGACTGATTCAGAGCGAGCAGTCGCACTGGTGGCGGTCAATCAACGAGACGGGGCGGACAAAAGCAATCGTTCAGAACAGGAACCAATCGGTAACCACTACCAATTACCGACTCTCGCATGGGCTGATTGGCAGAGACAAGGAGACCTTCCGAAATACTTCAACGGCAATGAAAATATTCACCCCAACACCGCGGGACATGCTAACATCGCAGAAGGCATAACCGCCTACCTCGACTCTATCTGGGACAGTCTTCCGCCGGATGACGCTATTCCGCCTATTGACACAGCCCTCCCGCTCCCTTTGATCTCGGATGAATTCCAATATGTTGATTATCTGGGATGGGAAAAAGCGGCTGAAGAAGACGTTATTGTATCAAATAACAGCTGGTCAGAGGGAAGCGATAGGCACAACGAATGGGCAAGTAGAGGCGCACCTCAACCGGAAGGGTGGACCACCGACAAGACAGATGCAGAACTACAAATCGCGGTCAAGGGCAAATCTGTGGGTGTTCTCTACGCGGAAAGTTCTCTTTACCGTAATGGATCCGCCTGGGTGAGTTATCCTGACGGCAAGACAACGCCGAAAGTTCCCATAAACTGTTACGTCTCCTATCGCGTCGGGTACTTGGGATGGGCTTACACTGAAGTGGCTAACAATTTGGGTGAGGGCGCAGTACTCCACATCGGTATGGGATCAGGCGGTCCCGCGGGTCAGAAAACCAATGTCATTGCTGTTGTTTGCACAGGCGTCCCACCGGAAAAATAATTTTAGTCGCAATAGTTCTTGTTACAGACAAAGAATTATAATATATAGGTCTGTATCTGAATTTAAGTCTAGATATCAATCTATTGTGGATTCAGGACCTTCTTTAATCACTATAGGCTTTAATTCCCCGCCCTTTAGAGCGTAATACTAGGGCTGGGGGGTTGCGGGAGATTTGGTCTCCCGCATACGCAAATATCAAAGTGAAATCCTCAATACCCCGCCATGAATGACGGGGATTCTTTATTCTTATGAATCATGTGTCTATTTTTAATAGAGGAATCTCTATAGTAAGCAGTGAACTCGTATTTGTACGAACCGCTACTATCAGGACAGTTATATCGCCGTTTCATCTGCCGCTATCGTAAGAACGGCGTATGTCCATATTGCATACTATTTCCCACCTTTGCGCTTCTGCGGACTTGGCGGCAGAGGATAGTCGCTACATATGTGCGTCTTTAGATAAGTCTTCTTTCAGTTCGTCAATCTTTTGGATGAGGTCGAACTCCTCCTTGAGGCTTGTGTCAGCATGAAACCGCAGACGGGGCGTCTGGCGTAGACGGATTTCACGGCTCAACTCCTTTTGGATAAAGCCCGCCGCGCTTTGAAGCCCTTCAACGCCGTGTTCAAGATTCGTCTCATTTCTGAATGTGGATACATGGACGTCCGCCCATACGAGGTCTTTTGATACGGACACACGGGTTATTGACAGAAAAGGGTTGACCCGCGGGTCTTTGACTTTCCCTTGTACGATAAGTCCGCCTATTTTCTGTTGGATAAGGTGCCCGATTCGTTCTAATCGATATTCCATTTTCTATCACTCCTTATAATTATCAATACTTAAACTCACTTCCCCCGATGAATTCGCGTAGAATGCTCTGTCCCGGTACGTATTGAGGAGGAAGAGGCGTGAAATTCGCCAGAAAGGAGAGAAGGCGCACTGCTTCAGAATATTCCCTCTGATTAGGTTTGACGGAATGAAGTATCGGTTCCGCGTAGAACTTCAAGACCGTGAATTCATAATCCAGAGACGAATTGAACGCCGCGTCTGCGGTATTCTGAAACGGGAAGATGTGTTTACGCTCGCCGTTCTGCACACTGGGCCACATTTGTATTGTTTTTTCCGCCGGCGTGCTGCGGAATTGGTGATCCCGTACCATACGTCTGATGAGTCGATTATCGCTTGTAGGGATGCGGTTATGGTCGTCTATATTCAGCTGGGTAAGCGCGGACACGTAGAGCTTGAACTTGAGGCTTTTGTCAATCAAGGGTGTGAGCGCGTCATTCAAGCCGTGTATGCCTTCTACCACGAGTATAGATTTTTCAGACGCTTGAATGGGAACGCCGCCCGCTCGGCGTCTGCCTGTCTTGAAGTCGTAGAGAGGCACGATTATTTTATCGCCTCTGAAGAATGCGGCGAGCTGTTCGTTCAGGTACCGTACATCAAGTGCGTCAAGCCTCTCGTAATCCGGCTGGCCGTTTTCGTCGCGGGGCGTTTTGTCACTATCCAAGTAATAGTTATCCAGGCTTATAGAGATAGGGTGCATACCCATGACCTTTAATTGAATAGCGAGACGTTTTGCGGTGGTAGTTTTGCCGGAGCTTGAGGGACCTGCGATGAATACTGCTTTGACGATTCCGCGCTTTGCGTATATTTTGTCGGCGATTTCCGCCAATTTCTTGGAATGAAACGCTTCGGCGACCCCTATATAGTCCTTGACTGCGCCGTTAGCGATGAGGCTGTTCAGCGAGCCTACGGCCGCGACATTCACGATGCGCCCCCATTTCTTATATTCGCGGTAGACTGAGAATATGACAGGATTGTCTTCAAATGCGCCGAGTTCATCTTTATCCTTGAAATGAGGAAAACGCAGAAGGAAACCGTCATGGTAGAGCATGAGGTCAAAAGTTTTAAGCAAGCCGGTGCGCGGCGCCAGAGGTCCCGCATAAAGATCCGTCCAGCCCTTACATTCATTGACAGGAACCTTGGAATCGCATCGCTCGTCCAAGAGACGCCGCGTATCCGCCTGATTATTCTGGGTGAAAATCTCGACAGCTTCGGAATATGCCTTATAGTTAAACGTAATCGGCAGGTCTTCTTGAACCAGAGCCGTCATTTGCGCTTTAAGCGCGGAAATTTCCTCTTGCAGGGGAGTCTTCTCGTCTACAAACGTATAGTAATACGAGTTTCCGAGTGAATGTCCAATGCAGAGTCCACGGTCTGGGAACAGTTCCCGGGCGGCGAGCGCCGTCAAGAAGGCAAGGGAATGCCGATAAATAGTTACGCCTTCACGGGAATCGAGAGGCACAGGCTCCACAAAGGAATTCACCTCAAGACGGAAAGAGAGCGGTCTGGTTTCGTTGTTGACCCTCACAGCCGCCAGACGCGCTGACCCGAAGTCTCTGGTATCTTCAATCCGCGTCCCAAAGGCGCAGGAGACGGAAAAACCGTCGGAAAAAGTTATTTTCAACATATTAACGATTATACAACATTTCCCTGATTTTAGTAATCACAGACTTCACCTGTTTTACGACTTCACGCGGGGTGTTGTTCGAAGAAAGTCCCGCTGTCCCCGACTTGACGACTGCACTTGCAAGCAAGCGGAGTCCGCGCGGCACCAGACACAGGCTTCGCCTGTTTTACGACTTCACGCGGGGTGTTGTCTGAAAGGGTGAATCAAACTCCACGGCCGCGCTGTATAGGAATAGGGAAAGGAGGCGGTATGAGAAGATGGTTATTGTTTTTCATGGCGGCGCTTGTATTAGTCGGGTGCAGCGTGTGCGAGAACGGGCAAGCTGTAGGCGGGAACAAGGCGGACGCTGGCGTTTTAACCATAATTTCGTGGAACGTGCAGGCTGTTTTTGACGGGAAAGAGGACGGAGTCGAATATAGGGAGTATACAGACGGCTGGATACAAGAAAAATACCTTGCCCGTTTGAATACTATAGGCGCGGCTCTTGATTCTATTGGAGTGATACCTGACATATTAAACCTTGTTGAGGTGGAGAATGCGGATGTTTTAGAAGATTTGAGCAAAGGGGCGCTTGCGAAACATGGATACTATTGGACATTTTTCGGGCATAATAAAGGTTCAGCTCTGGGTATCGGAGTATTGAGCAGGCTACCCCTGACGAATACACAGGTTCACTCGGCGCACAATGACGGGCTTATCGCGCCGCGCCCAGTTCTTGAGGCGCAGGTTATAGCGGAAGAGCAGACCATCGTTCTGTTTTTCTGTCATTGGAAGTCCAAGATTGGCGGGGATGCAGAAACAGAACTGTCGAGAAGGCTTTCGGCGCGCGTCATTGCGCGGCGAATTCAGGAGATACACGATGAGACGCCGAATACGCCGATTGTCGTTATGGGCGACTTGAACGAGAATCACGATGAATTCTTCCGTCAAGACGGCGCTTACATTACCGCTCTCCTGCCCGACCATCCAACCGCCGCGGAAATGGCGCAAGGGCTGACGGACTTTCTGGTGATAAGCGCGGACAAGCCTCCGACCGCAGTGCATTTTCCCGGTCCCACCTTCTATTCCCCATGGGTGGAAATGGAAGGCGGCTCGTATAATTACCGAAAGTCATGGGAGACCATCGACCATTTCCTTTTGAGTGCGCCGTTCTTCGACGAGACAGGGTGGGACTTCGCCTCATGTACGGTTATCCGTCATCCATCTTTCCTAAACAAATACAGGACCCCCTATTCCTATAACCCCAAGACTGGAGACGGTTTAAGCGATCATCTCCCCTTATTGCTGACCCTGAACAATA
The DNA here is from genome assembly GCA_031255285.1 of Treponema sp. Lineage (GTDB taxonomy): Bacteria > Spirochaetota > Spirochaetia > Treponematales > Breznakiellaceae > JAIRKH01. The sequence continues at coordinate 11,334 of JAIRSU010000028.1, forward strand.
AAGAGACAGGGAATTGAACAAGAAAGGGAAGACGCAGTAACAGGAGCAGTAGTCTTGACAAATCTGCGGACGTCATGGATACTTAATAACCATGAACGAAAAAGGGCTTATAACCATAGCCATAGGGAAAAAATACGCGGTTCAGGCGAGGTACCTGGCGCTTTCCGCAATGCTCAACTCACCCCAAACCATTCGCGCCGTTGTTACTGATACGCCTGAAGCACTTGAAAGCGTCTTTGACGTTACTATTCCCTATGACCCGTCCCTCGGCAGTCCGTTTGCGGCAAAGACGCGCCTGAACCGCTACACACCCTTTGAGAAGACGCTTTTCATGGATGCAGATTCACTTGTGGTTCACAGCTTGGATTCCTACTGGCAGAGCCTTGACAAGAGGTGTTTCGCGTATACCGGAGACCTTATCACAAGCGGAGTGTGGTACGTCGATGTGGAGAAAACAATGACGCGGTTCGGGCTGGCATGGCTACCCAAGTTCAACAGCGGTATGTTTCTGTTTGACAAGAGCGAAGCGGCGGACCGCGTCTTCGACACAGCTTTCGCGCTCATGCAGGACGGACTTGACGTGGACTTTTTTCGCGCGGAGATGCTTCCGGACGAGCCTTTTCTGGCAATCAGTCTGGCGCAAAACAACACGCCGCCCTTCGAGGATTACGGACGTTTTTCCAGAACCTTGATTGACGCGAAGAAAATCCGTCTTAACACCGTGGAACAAACCGCGTTCTTTATCAAGCGGGGCAAGCCGATTTTTCCACTTGCAGTACACCTGTGCGGACGCTTCGGCGCTCTCTTGTTCCTCCGCGAAAAAGTCAGACTGTTTTTGCATTTTAATCCGCCATTAGCAGTCTTATGCACGAATGTTCTGACTCTTTTCAGGTCCTGCCTGAAAAAACACAAGGACCGCGTAACATGATAACAGTCCTCGCGTATTACGACCGAATCTCGGTCTTTCATACCATATCTCCGTTCTTCTTGAATAAATACCGCCCCGATTTCCGCTTTACGCAGTCCATTGACTTTTGCCTGAAACGCGACAAGAATAAAACGCTTTTCATGGAACGCCTGTTTCTCTCCCGCGACCCCCGGGACCTGAGGCAGGACGAATTCGACGCTTTGCGGAGACTGCGGGACAAATACGAAACCATTGTCTTTTTCAACGGACAACCCGAAGCGGGACCGAACAGGCTCGATGTACTCCCCTTTGTAGACCGCTTCTTTGACAAATCGGTCTTTTCAGACCTTGAGAATTACCGCAAGCCTCTTTACGGCAAGAATCTTTTTGCGGATTATTACCATAAGAAGTACCGCATCACCGATGAACAAACGTATCTCTTCAAGCCTTCTGTCTCGGACGCGGATGCAAGACGCATAGAACTCTCGTGGAACATAGGCGTGGACGGGTATCCACGGCGGGACTTTCCCCAGAGACTTGGAGCGGTCATTGCACGCGCAGGCTTCCCGGACGCCGGTAGACTCTTCAAGGCGCGCCCGTTGAGAAAACCCGCGGATTTCTCTGGTGAGAACAGAAAGATAGCGGTTCACGCCAGAATAGACCCGGTTACCTGCCCCTCCATAGCCTACCAAAGAAGGCTTTTCCTGCAAAAGATTGCGGAGAAGCAGGCAAAAGAAACGTTCCTGACAGGACTCACGACTCAAAGCCACTATTACCGCGAACTGTCTGACGCGAAAATCACCCTGTCCCCCTTTGGCTGGGGCGAGGTATGCCACCGGGACTTCGAAGCCGTCATTTACGGCAGTCTCCTCTTGAAGCCTGATATGTCCCATATAAAAACCTACCCAGATATCTACATCCCCTACGAGACCTACGTCCCTCTTGACTGGGACGGCGAGGACCTCTTTGAGAAAGTAGACTTTTACCTGTCAAAAGAAACAGAACGACAGCGCATCGCGCAAAACGCCTTTGAGCACTACCAAAAGGAATTGGCGGGCTTGGAAAACAGGTTCGCGGAGTTGTTTGAAGGCAGGGTTTTTAGCTAATTCCGCTTAAAAAAGGCTTGACCATTAGCAATATTCGGTATACAATAATCCCATATTTTTAACGTATCTTGAGCGGTTCCTGTTTTCGGGATACGCGCAATATCTTATTTATAGAGGAACAATTATGAACAGTAAAATTGACAAGACGTACGGTCCCCCCCCCCGCGGGGGTGGGTGTGGGTGAGGAGGGGGGGGGCGGTCAGCGCCGGCGAGCGCGCCCCGGGACTGTTTAGTATGG